>CAZNZH010000207.1:0-8713 GCA_964577445.1 uncultured Myxococcales bacterium | reverse complement strand
GGCGGCGGGGGGAGGGGGTATCGGACATCGATGTACCATCCTGTCTCGGTTTATCGTCACTCAGTTCTTACGGTGGCTGGCGCATTGCGGATTGCGGATTGCGAATTGCGGAATGAATGACAACGCATGATTCCTTCCGAGTTCCGACTGCACACAGCGATCAAACCACCGCTCCGCCGGCCGGGCGGTTCCAAACCATTGCGGATGGCGGGTTTCGGATTGCGGAATGAGAACACAATCCATCCGCAGCATCACTGCCTGGAAGCACAGGCAGCTTCCAGCTATGAGCTTTCAGCTTTGAGCGAGACAACGGCAAAGCGGGTCATTTGTCCTTGGTCCTTTGCCACATGACTGCCTGGAAGGCAGTTCCACACTGGGCCGAGCTATCAGCTATCAGCTGTCAGCTCTCAGCCAGGCAAGAGCAGCTATGAGCTCTGAGCTGTGAGCTTTGAGCCACACAACAGCAGCCGTTGGCTGTTAGGTGTTGGCTATTGGCCAGCAAAGGCAGCTAACAGCTTTCAGCCGGGCGGAGGAGCGTCCGCTACCTGCGTCCTATCAGACCGGCGGCCGGGGCGGGTGGAGGCAGGTCCCTCGCTCACGCCTCGGGCTCGGTCCTCACGACCAGCGGGCGCGGGTGGAGGCAGGTCCCTTGCTCACGCGTCGGGCTCGTTCCTCACGCTCAGCGGGCGCGGGCCGTTGGGGCGGAGAGGCGGTCGGCGAGGGCTTTGGCCTCGGCCTGCTCCTTCTCCGACAGGAGGCTCAGCGCCGGCTTATCGTCCAGCAACTCTCGGATGACCCGGCTCGCGGCCGCACTATCGGACTCGGCCAGCGTGCGGGCGAGGTGCAGGGCCGCGCCGGCACGGGTCACGGAGTCCGCCCGGGGGTCGCGACGGCATTCCTCCAGCCGGGTCCGCGACTCCTGAAAATATCGGTTCGCCTCGGCCGCGCGTCCCGCTGATTTTGCGGCCACCCCGAGGCGGTACTGGACCACGCCCCAGGTGTCGAGCAGGAAGGGGTACTCCGGATCGGCGGCGCCGCCCTTCAAGGCGTTCTCCGCGACCCGAGCGGCCTCCCCGGCCTTTTTCAGGTCCTCGCAGAGCATCCAGGCCAGGTTATTGGCCAGGCCGACGTTGGCCGGGTGGGCGGCGACGGCCTTCTGCAGCAGTTCGACGGCCTGCGGGATCCGCCCCGCCTGGTAGTGGGCGAGGGCGATCGCCTTCTTCGGGGTCGGCTCGTCCGGGAACTTCGCGACCATCGCCTCCAGGAATGGAATCGCCCTGGAGGGGTCGGGGGACTTGAGCAGCCACTCCCCCGCCACGCCGCAGACGGCGAAGTCCTCAGGGTGCCCCTTCCGCCAGGTCTCGGCGGCGGTAACGACGTCCCCCCACCGCGCCTGCCGGGCGAACCACTCGATGCGAAGCTGGACGGGCTCCGACGCCTCCGGGGCAAGCTCCGCCGCGCTGCGGATCTGCTCGTCGGCCCCGGGGAACTCCCGCATCTGCATGAGAACTCCGGCCAGGGCGAGGCGGGCCTCGACGGAGCGCCCCCCCACCGGCGTGTCGACGAACTCGCGCAGGCCGCGGGCGGCCTCCCGGCCTTCCCCCGCGCGGGCGCGGGCGGCGGCGAGGGAGATCGCCAGTTCCTGATTGCGGGGCTGAACATGGAGCATGGCCTCGATCGCAGCGACGGCCTGGCGAGCCGATGCGGTCGCGCGGGCGGGCTCGGTGTCGCGGAGCAGGTCGGACCGGGCCAACAGGAGGGGAACACTGGACGGGCTGCCGGCAAGGCCTTTATCGAGCCACTCGAGGGCGGCTTCCCGCTGGCCGCGGCCGCGGGCCAGCTGGGCGAGCCGGAGGAAGGCACCGGCCGACCCCGGGGCCCGCTGGACGAGCTCGCGGTAGTCCTTCTCCGCCTCGGCCGGGTTCGTGCGGACGAGGGCCTCGGCCCGCAGGCCGAGCAGCTGGGCGTCGCCCGGGTGCGCTTTCACGAGGTCCTGCACGAGGGCGAGACCCTCCTCACGCTGCTGCGGCGTTCCGGCGAGCAGGGTTGCCGCAATCTCGCGCTGGACGGCCAGCGAACCGGGAACGGTCTCCAACGCCGCCTTCCAGGCAGAGAGGGCCTTGTCGGTGTCGCCGCCGCGGGCGTGGAGCTGGCCGACGGCGACGAGGCCGCGCTCCTCCCAGCCTTTGGTGGCCACCACCGCGCGGAGGTCCTTTTCGGCATCGGCCGGGCGGCCGGCGCCGGCGTGGGCGGTGGCCCGCAGGGACAAGGCCTCGGGGCTGGGGCCGCGGGCGAGCCGCTCATCGCAGAGGGCAATGGCCTGATCCCAGTCCTGGCGATCCAGGTGCGCCTGGACGCGGGCGATCAGCACGTCGGGATCGTCGGGGGCGATGCGGGCGGCCTCTGCAAAGAGGCGCTGCGCCCCGGCCCAGTCGCCGGCCGCGAGCTGCATGCGGGCGAGCTGCAGACGGGAGCGGACATCCTGCGGGGCAGCCTCCACCCGCGCTTCCAGCATCTGGCGGGCGCGGCCGGCCTCACCCAGGCGCAGGGCGCGGGCGATGCGGTGGCCCTCGAACTCCGGGCGATCCGCGGGCACGACGCTCAGCACGCGGTCGACGTCCGACCAGCGCCCGACGCGGGCCGCGGCGTCGATGAACCGGCCGGCGACCGGCAGGTTGGCAGGGTCCGCCTCAAAAGCCTTTCTCCAGAGGTCTAGGGCGGCGTCGGAGCTGCCCACCCTCTCGTACAGGGTCGCGAGGGCGAGCATCGGCGCCTGGGCGCCCGGGTCTTCCTCGAGGACCGCCTTGAGGAGGGTCTCGATCTCCTTCTGGTGGTCTTTCCAGCCGTCGGACTCCATCCAGACCCGGGCCTGCCAGTAGCGCCACTCGCGGCCGCGCTCGCCTTCGATGGCACGCACCTGCTCGAGGAGTTCCTGGCGGGAGGGCACGTCGGCGGGCTGCGTGGTGAGCTCCAGCAGCTGCACGCGGGTGCGGAGATCCGTGGGCTCGTGCGCGGCCGCGCGGGCCAGCAGGGCACGGGCCCGCTCCACCTGGCCGGCCCGCAGCAGGGTCGGGGCGAGCCGCATGGCCATCGCGGGCTCGGCGCTCTTCTCGAGATCGGCGGCCAGGGCGTCGGCCGCGGAGCGGTCGCCGCGGAGGAGCTGGAGCTCGAGCAGGCGGGCCTGCAGGTCGGGCCGCCCCGACGCATCGGCGACGTCGACCGCTTCCCGGCAGCGGGCGACGGCGTCGTCCAGCCGGGCGGCCTCGACCGCGAGGTCGCAGCGGGCCAGCAGGGCAGGCAGGCGGGCGTCGGGCAGACGGCCGGCCAGCGCCTGCAGCAGGCGGTCGGCCTCGTCGGGCTGACCCGCCCAGGCGGTGACCCGGGCGTGCAGAACCTGGACGTTGACGTCGTCGGGGACGGCCTCGGCGAACTGGCGGGCCCGATCCCGCAACTGGCTCACCAGAGCGCGATTGGGGCGGGCGCCCTTCGGGCGGGCGGCGACCGCCTGGAACTCGATCCCGGCGAGCACCGCCCGCGGCTTCCAGGGGGCGATCCCATACACCACCGCGGCCGTCTCGGCGGCCTCGACCTCGCGGCCGAGGAGGGCGTACGTGCGGGCGAGCTCGACCTGGGCGAGCGCGGTGGCCACGGAGCGGCCGGCGAGATCCAGGTAGCGGCGGTAGCAGTCGACGGCCCGTGCGGGCGCCCCGCGGCTTCTCTGGGCGCGGGCGAGCAGGAGCCAGGCCCGCGGGAGGGGATAACCTCCGTAGGAGCTGCCGGCGCGGCCAGCCCGGCCGGCCAGCTTTTCCAGGTCGGTGACGGCCCGGGCGGCGGCCTCGGGCCTGGCGAGATCGACGATGGCGCGGCACAGCTCCAGGATGTCGGCGGAGGCGACAGCCTGGAAGGCGGCGATCCGCTTCTCGGCATCGGCCGGTCGGCCGGCGCGGACGTACAGCTCGACGCAGAGCGGCAGGAGGTCGAGGCTGCGGTCGCCGACGGGGGCGGCGACGGCGCGGTCGGCCAGGGCGGCGCCGGCGGCGAGGTCGGGAGATTCGAGGAGGACCTGCCCTTCGAGCCCGTAGACCAGCGGGTCGGCGGGGGCCAGCCCCTCGGCCTTCCGGAAGGAGGCGGCGGCCTCGGCCAGGCGAAGGTCGGCCTGCAGATGGGCAAGCTCCAGGCAGGTGGTCACGTCGGGGGGTTCGGTTTTCGCGGCGGCTTCGACGTCCTCGCGGGCGGAGCGGTACTGGCCGACGAGCAGGCGGAAGCGGGCGCGGGCGAGGAGGACCTTCGGGTCGTTGGGGGCGGCGGCGACGGCCGCGTCGAGCACCTGCAGCGCCCCGGTCACGCGGGCGAGAAGGGCCGCGCGATCGTCGGGACGGGTGGCCGGACCGGTGGCGGGCGCGGTGGCGGGCGCGGTGGCGGCGGCCTGCTGGACGGTCAGGAACGCCAGCGCCCCGGCGGCCTTCGCGTCGGCGGGGTTCTTCTTCAGGAGATCGCGGAGCAGCGGGGCCGCTTCATCGGGGCGGCGGAGGCCGGAGAGCGTCGAGGCGAGGGCGGTGACGGCCGCCGGTTCGCCGGGAGCGGCCGCGACCCAACCGCGGGAGACGCGCTCGGCCGCCTGCAGGTCGCCGCTGCCCAAGTACAACTGCGCGAGGAGTTCGGATGCCTCCCGGTGGGCGGGGTCGATGCGGCGGATGGTCTCGAGGGCGGCGATCGCCTGGTCGCCGGAGCCTTTCGACTGCGGGCGGCGGTAGAGCTGGCTTTTGGCGTACTTCAGGAGGGCGTCGACGTCGCGGGGGGCGGCGACGAGGTAGCGGCCGAGTTGGGTCGCCGCCTCGGTGTGCCGGCCGGCATCAAATGCCGCGTTACCGTCCGCGAGGGCCTGGCGGGCGGCGACCTCCTTGCGGTGGCGGTGGAGCAGGAAGAGCCCCCCACCGAGAACGGCGAGGACGACGAGGGCGACGATGAGGCGGGTGACCGCCCGGGCAGAGCGCTGGTGTCGCGTCATGAAGAATTCCCTTTCTCAGGCCGGCGGCGGAACCGGGCTGCCGGCGACGCTTTTCCCCACGCCGCCCCTCGAGGTCTGATCACGCTCCCACCCGGCCCGGGCGAGGCCGCGGCGGGCACGGAACCGAACGAGCAACGTCACCGCCGCGTAGACCGGCAGGCAGGCCAGCAGCGATGGCCGCCGCAGGAAGAGGCCGGCGATCTCGCGCGGCGACTTACGATCCGCGACGGCGGAGCCGCGCTGCCGCAGCTGGTACTGGCCGACCCGCACGCGGGTCTTGACGCGGACCAGCGCGGCGAGCGTGCGGGGCGGCTCGACGAACGCACACGCACCGGGGACGGTCCGGCGCTCGTGCGGGGCAAACTGGAAGCGCACGAAGCCGTCATCGGCGATGATGTCCGGGAACCCCGCGAAGCGTCGGCGACCCTCCTCGGAGAGGACGTAGACCCCGGTGCCGACGCAACCGCCGCTGCGATTGTACGGCAAGGCGGACCAGACGTGGTAGAAGGCACGGACAGGCCAGCCGGCAGCGGAGAGGTCGGTAAGGGGCTCGGGCCAGGCGGCGAGGGCCGGCCCGGAGGCGAGGGCGGCGGCGATCCGGCGGACGGAGTCGAGCGGCAGGACGACGTCGGCATCGACGTAGAACCGGGGGAAGCCCACGGCCGCGGCGTCGCCGGCGTTCAGGGCGGCCGGCTTGGAGGCGGCGGCGACCTCGACCACGCGGACGGGCGGACCGAAGGCGCGGGCGAGGTCGCCCGTGCGGTCGGTGCAGCCGTTGCAGGCGACGATGACCTCGAGCTCGCCCGGGGCGGCGCCGTCCACGATGGCGCGCAGGCCGCGGGCGATGACCGCTTCCTCGTTGTGGGCGGGGATGATAACTGAGATCATGAAACTACCGAGACCCCCCGACAGGGAGCGGGAGAACGGGACTAGAACCGGAGGGCTGATCCACGAAGCGGCCCAGGACGGAGAGAAGGCGCGGGCAGGCCTGGTCGATGCGGCGGCCCGCGCAGACGGCGGCGGCGTACTCGGGACAGGAGCAGTGCAAGGCCGGGGCAGCGCCCGCGGACTCGCCCGACCGCGAGCGCGACGCCACCAACTCCTCAATCATGAGGCCCACCTCTTGCTCATCGAAGGCGGCCCGGATCACACCGAGCTCGACGAAGCGACGCGCGGTGGCGAGCTGGTGATCATTGCGGTGCTCGCCCAAAGCGGCGCGACGCGGCACCACGATGAGCGGTTTGCCGACCTCGACGGCCGAGATGATGGAGCCCATGCCAGCATGCGAGATGACGATCTCGGCTTCCATAAACCGGCGCTTGAACTCAGCGGGGTGGAGCGAGGGCACGCACCGGATCCGGCGCGGCTGATAAGACGAGGCGCCGACCTGGGCGAAGATGTCGGAGCAGCCCTTCGAGACCGCCCAGTCATCGACGGCCCTCACCATGCGATCGAACGGCAATTGCGTCCCAACGGTGACGAAGATCATATGACCCTCCCGGCGAACTGCGGGCCGTTTTTTCCGGCGAGGTGTTCCCACTGCGTCAGCCACAAGTCGGCACAAGGCCGCACGAGCCGACCGGACAACGAGAGGCACTCCACGTTGGCAACGCTGTCGAGCCAGACGGTGCGTGCGCCGAGCCACTTTCCGAATCGAAGTGCGAAATAACCGGGAGCCGCCCCCGTGGAGACAACGACATCCGGCCGCTCGCGCAACAGGACGCAGACGATCCGGAGGGCCATCCATACCAGCCGCAGCTTGGTCGATTTGGAGCCGTCACAGACCGTGTAGACGCGGGCGGGGGCAACCTGCTCGCCGTAGTCCCGATTGACCGTAACGAAGACGAGCTCGTGACCTTCAAAGGCGGGCAGCAGCTTCATCAGCTGCACCCAGTGGCCACCGCTGGATGCAACCGCCAGGATCTTTCTTTTTTCGCGCATCGGACTCACCTGTTCTTCAGGGATCCCAGACAACTGCCGCGTCGAACGCAAATCGTGCACCCGACTCATTCAGGCCACCCCCAGGCGGCCCAGCTGCGACTGCATGATCGCGAAATGCAGCGCCAGGTCGCGGTCCGGCGGGTTCAGGGGCGGCGTGGCGCCCTCGACCGGGGGTTTTATGGACGCGCGGACGAATTTGGCGAACTCCACCTCGGTCCAGGCACCGCCGCCGGCGGGCGGAGCGGGGAGCGCGGCGGCGAGGCGGGCTTCGAACCGGCTCCAACCCCAGGCGGCGGCCCGCTCGATGCGGGCGGGGCGGCGGGCGGGCTCATCGGAGGCAAGTTCGCGGCGGATCGCATATGCGAAGCCCTCGACATCGGCGGCGAAGCTGACGGTGGTCCCCGCCACGCGAAACACCTCGGGGACCGCCGTCGAGACGACCGGGCGGCCGGCGGCGAGGAACGGCAGCAGCTCCTTGGGGTGGCCCTCGGCCAGCCAGGAGCACGGCCGTGTGCAGATCAGCCCCACGTCGAAGCCGGCGACGAGGCGCGGCAGGGCCTGCGGGTCCAGCGGGTCCACGGGGTCGACCCGGCGGACGTTCGCAGGGCGAGCAGCCGACGGAGCGGCGCGGCCTCGGGGGTCACCAGGACGAAGGTGACATCCGGCAGGGCCCCGGCGGAGCGGACCAGGAGCGGGACGTCGTGGTGCCGGGTGAGCGGGCCGAGGACGCCGGCGGCCGGCCGGGGGGCGTCGCAGCAGTGGCGGTAGTCGGCGAAGTCCACCGGGTGCGGGAGGTACACGGCCCGGGCGCCGCAGCGGGCGCGGAGGCGGTCGTAGAGCACGCGGGAGCCGGCGAGGACGACGGCCGCCCGGTCGAGCAGCCGCTCGTGGCGGAGGGCGAGGGCGGCGAGGTCCCGCGGGTGCGGCCGGCGCTCGAGGGCGTCATCGACCTGGTATACCACGGGGACACCGGGGAGCCAATCGCTGACCTCGGCGGCGACGGGATCGACCGTCCAGAGGAGCGTCGGCTGGACGCTGAGGGCGAAACTGAGCGAGGCGACGTCAAAGTACGCGCAGAGCCGCATGCCGTCGGCCACTTCGCCGGGCTGGCAGCGGACGAAGGCCGGCTGGAAGACGCTGAGGCCGGGCAGCGGCTGTTGGAAGCGGTCGCCGCAGAGGATGAAACGGGCCTTGTAGGCGTTGCGGATGCCGCGGAGCTCCTCCCGCGCCGGGCCTTCGCTGCTGAGGGAGGGGATGTAGAGCATGCGCCACCGGCGGACCATCCGGCGCAGGACGCGCATGACCCGGTCGGGATCGGTGTGGCCGCGGAGGTCGGGACCGAAGCAGAGGACGTGGTGACCGGCGAGCACGGGACGGCTCCTTCCACGCGGGCGACGAGGCGGCCAAAGCGGCCGCGGCGCTCGCGCGCATTCGAAGGTAGGAGCCGGGGGACCATGGTGTCTACGGGGCGAATAGCTAGTCTGTGAGTTGTTCGAAGCTTTGAGCTATGAGCTGTGAGCTTTGAGCCAGACCCATAAAGGATTGCGGATTGCGGAATGAGCAAGCCATTCTCATCCGCCACATCACTGCCTGGAAGGCAGTTTTACACTGGCCAAGCACAGGCAGCTTCCAGCTTTGAGCTGTGAGCTTTGAGCCAGACCATCTCTCAGCTATCAGCTGTCAGCGCTCAGCCGGGCACAAGCAGCTATCAGCTATGAGCTGCGAGCTTTGAGCCGGACAGCAACGCAAACAGCTATCAGCTAT
>CAZNZH010000206.1:0-8728 GCA_964577445.1 uncultured Myxococcales bacterium | reverse complement strand
GTCCGCTGCGGCGCCGCAGAAGCCAGCCGCAGCAGCAGCAGCCGTGCCCGAGCCGGCGGCAGCGGAGCCCGAGCCCGAGAAGGCTCCGGCAGCCGTGGAGTCCGCGCCGCTGATGCGCGAGGTGGTCGATATCGGCCCCGCGCCCGCCAGTGAGCCGGCCGGTGCTGGCGCCACCCCGCCCGCCATGACGGAGATCGCCGCGGCCAGCGCGCCCGAGAACCGTGAAGAGGGTCGGGCGGAGTCCAGCTACACCTCCGAGATGCCGGTGAACGCGCCGACTGGGGCCGTGCCCGACACTCGGGAGAGCTACGTCCAGGTCGTCCGACGCATCGACCCCGCGATGCTCGAGCGGAGCCAGCGCCGCAGCGAGCGGCCTCCGCTTCGCCGCCCGCCGATGGGGGGACCCGGTGGTCCTGGCGCCCCGCGGGGGCCGGGTGGCCCCGGAGGGCCCAGTGGCCCCGGCGGCCCCGGCGGCCATCGAGGTCCCGGTGGCCCCGGTGGTCCCGGTGGACCACGAGGTCCGGGCGCCGGGCGCGATTTCGGCCCTCCCGGTATGCCGAACTTGGGCAACGGCCCCATGGCCGACCGCAGCGACAAGACGGGTGCCACACCGGACCGCAAGCGGCGCAAGGGCAGCCGCGTCGCCTATGACCGTGACAAGCAGGGCGGATTCGACGACGCCGCGCGCGGCCGCCAGCGCCGCACCAGCAAGCGCCGCAAGACGGGCGTGGGCACCGAGATCACCATCCCGAAGGCGTCCAAGCGCGTCGTGAAGATGGGCGAGACGGTGACGGTCAGCGACCTGGCGGTCCAGTTGAGCGTCAAGGCCGGCGCCATCATCAAGTACCTCATGCAGATGGGTGAGATGGTCACCGTGAACCATGTCCTGGACATGGATACGGTCACGCTCATCGCGCAGGAGTACGAGTTCACGGTCGAGAACGTGTCCTTCAATATCGAGGACTACATCCCGGTCGTCGACGACGAGAAGAAGGAGGCGCTGCGTCGCGCTCCGGTCGTCACGGTCATGGGTCACGTCGACCACGGCAAGACCTCACTCCTCGACCGCATCCGAAAGGCGCGTGTCGCCGCCGGTGAGGCGGGCGGGATCACGCAGCACATCGGCGCCTACAAGGTCCCGGTCGAGATCGGCGGCGTGGAACGGCACCTGGTCTTCCTCGACACCCCCGGCCACGAGGCCTTCACGGCCATGCGCGCTCGCGGTGCTCAGGTGACCGACATCGTCATCTTGGTGGTCGCGGCGGACGACGGCGTGATGCCCCAGACGGCCGAAGCCATCAGCCACGCGAAGGCGGCCGGCGTGCCCATCGTGGTCGCGGTCAACAAGATCGACAAAGAGAGCGCCGACCCAAAGCGCGTGCGCCAGGGGCTGACCGAGCACGGCCTGGTGGCGGAGGAGTGGGGCGGCGACACGCAGATGATCGACGTGTCCGCCATCACAGGGCAGGGCGTGGCGGAGCTGCTCGAGGCGGTTTACTTGCAGTCGGAGCTGCTCGATCTTGAGGCGGTCGTCGACTGCCCCGCCGCGGGCGTGGTGGTCGAAGCCGAGCTGAGCCGCGGCCGTGGCCCGGTGGCGACCGTGCTCATCGAGCGCGGCACGCTGCGCACGGGCGACATCATCGTGGCCGGCAAGGCGATGGGGCGCGTCCGCGCGCTCGTCAACGACGCTGGCGAGATGGTGAAGGAGGCCTTCCCCTCCGACCCGGTCACGGTGCTCGGTCTGGACCAGGTGCCGCCGCCGTCGGAGAAGTTCTTCGTCGTCAAAGACGACAAGGACGCCCGCTCGATCGTCTCCCATGTGGAGACGAAGGACCGCGCCAACCGCATGGTCGGCGAGCGCAAGCGCGTGTCGCTGGAGGACTTGCAGAAGCTCGCCGAATCCGGCGAGGTGAAGACCCTCGCCCTCATCGTGAAGTCCGACGTCCAGGGCTCGCTGGAGGCGCTGCGCACGGCCTTTGAGAAGCTTGAGCACCCCGAGCTCGAGGTGCGCATCATCCACGGCGCCGTCGGCCCCATCAGCGAGTCCGACGTGTCGCTGGCCACCGCGTCCAACGCCATCATCATCGGCTTCAACGTGCGGCCGGAGAAGAAGGCGAAAGCGCAGGCGGAGCAAGACGGCGTCGACGTCCGTCTCTACTCGGTCATCTACGACGCCATCGACGAGGTGAAGTCCGCGATGGAGGGGCTGCTCTCGCCGATCATCGAGGAGAGCTTCCTCGGAAAGGCGGAGGTCCGCGAGGTGTTCAGCCTCAAGGGCTCCGGCAGCATCGCCGGCTGCGCGGTGCTTCAGGGCAAGCTGACGCGAAACGCGAAGGCGCGCCTGATCCGCGACGGTCGCCTGATCTACACCGGCAAGGTGGCGTCGCTTCGCCGCTTCAAGGAAAACGTCGCCGAAGTGGAGCGCGGTCACGAGTGCGGCGTGCGGCTTGAGAACTACTCCGACTTGAAGGTCGGCGATGAGATCGAGTGCTTCGAGTTCATCGAGATCAAGCAGAAGCTCGACATCTGAGTCCGGGGAGCGCGCCATGGCGAAGAAGCGCCCCTTTCACCGCACGGATCGACTTGGCGCTCGAGTTCGAGAGATCCTCGCGGTGGCCATGCAGCAGGAGTCCCGCGAGGAGCTCTTGCGGCAGGTGGTCATCACCGGGGTTGACGTGACGCGCGACCTCTCGCTCGCCCGGGTGCACTACTACCCGATGGGCGAGGATGAGGCGGCGATCGCGGCGGCGCTCGAGCGCGCGTCGAGCTTTCTGCGGACGCGGGTCGGCCAGGAGATCCGCATGCGGATCACGCCGGAGCTGCGGTTTCTGCGCGACGATTCGGTCGACCATGGCCGTCGTGTCGAGGAGATCCTGCGGGACCTCAACATCTCGCCCGCCGAGCCCGAGCCCGACGCAGACCCCGGCGAGGACGACGAGGACGCGGGGTGAGCAGGCGGCGTGGCCGGAGAGATGGGGCCGGTCCAGACGGCCTCCTGTGCGTCGACAAGCCCGCGGGGCCGACGTCGTTCGGCGTGATGCGGCAGGTGCAGTGGGCCGTGGACGCCCGCCGCGCGGGACACGGTGGCACCCTCGACCCGGCCGCGACGGGGCTGCTGCTGGTGCTGGTCGGGGAGGGCACGAAGCTCAGCCCGTGGGTGATGCGATGGGACAAGACCTACCGCGCCCGGGTGCGCTTCGGTGTGGCGACGGACACGTTTGACGCCGAGGGGACGGTGGTCTCAGAGCAGGCCGTGCCTCCGGGCGCGTTGACGCGCGAGCGCCTGCTCGTGGCCCTGGCGGGGTTCGAAGGCGAGCAGCTTCAGACCCCTCCAGCCTACTCGGCGATCAAGGTGGACGGCCGGAGCCTCATGAGCCGCGCGCGCGCCGGTGAGGCCGTGGCTCCAGAGCCGCGGACCGTGCACTGCCGCCGAGCGGAGCTGCTTGGAATCGACGGCGCGGACGTCGACGTGCGGCTCGACGTCGGCAAGGGGTACTACGTCCGCTCTTTCGCCCGCGACCTGGGGCTCGCCCTGGGCCTGCCAGCGCATCTGGCAGCACTCCGCCGCGAGCGCGTGGGGCCCTTCCACGTCGACCGCGCGACGGCGCTCGACCTCGTGCAGCCCGGCGCGGTCATCCCGCTCGCGGAGGCGCTGCCCGACATCCCGGTGCGTCGCCTTGACGCCGCCGACGCCCTGGCCATCGTGCAGGGAAAGCGCATCGCCGCAGCGAGCCTGGACCCGGAGCTGATGGTCGTCGACCCCGGCGGGCGCGCCCTCGCGATGGTCCGACGCACCGGCGAGGGCAGCCTCATGGTCGTCCGTGGGTTCGCGCCCGAGCAGCCGCGGCGAGACCCCGACTCTGTCATTGACAACGGCGCGCTCGCCGACTAGGGTCCGCGCGCTTGAACCACAGCGATTGAAAGTGAATCATCGAGGAGAAAGCCCATGGGGCTACAGCCAGAAGCGAAGCGCGAATTCATTGACCGCTTCAAGAAGTCCGACAGCGACACCGGCTCCACCGAGGTCCAGGTTGCCCTGCTCAGTGGCCGCATCACGCAGCTCACCGAGCATCTCAAGGTGCACAAGAAGGACTTCATGACCCGCCGCGGCCTGCTCAAGCTGGTCGGTCAGCGTCGTCGCCTGCTCAACTACCTGAAGAAGCAGGGCATCGACCGCTACCGCACGACCATCGCTGAGCTCGGCATCCGCCGTTAATCCGTCCAGACCCCGCGTCGGTTGGCGCGGGGTCTTTCTTTCACGCGGGTGCCCCCTGGACGCGTCGTCTCGACGGCCCGAACCGCGTGCGTGATGCCGCCGCGGCGCGCGCACCGAGATCGAGCCGTCGAGACGGGGTGGACCAGGCCTCGGCACCTGCCCACGCAGGAGTGCTGCCTTGTCCCTATTTCCCAATATCGTGATCGAGACCGCCGAGTTTGGCGGTCGCACCCTGACCCTCGAGACCGGCCGGATGGCCAAGCAGGCGAACGGCAGCGTGCTCGCCAGCATGGGCGACACGGTCGTCCTCGTGACCGCCACGGGCTCCGGCAAGCCGCGCCCCGGCATCGACTTCTTCCCGCTCACCTGCGATCTGGTCGAGAAGACCTACGCGGCTGGACGCATCCCCGGTGGCTTCTTCAAGCGCGAAGGCCGTCCGTCGCAGGACGCCGTGCTGTCGAGTCGCATCATCGACCGGCCGCTGCGCCCGCTCTTCGCCGACGGCTTCAACCATGAGGTTCAGATCGTCGCGACGGTGCTCTCCGCCGACGGCGAGAACGACCCCGGGTTGATCGCCCTCATCGGCGCCTCCGCGGCGCTGCACATCAGCGACATCCCGTGGGGCGGCCCCATCGCCGGCTGCGTCGTCGGGCGTGACGGCGGCAAGCTCATCGCCGCCCCGCTGGCGAGCCAGAAGGCCACCAGCGAGTGCGACATCCTGGTCGCCGCCCGCCGCGAGGGCCTCGTGATGGTCGAGGGCGAGCTCAAGGAGCTGTCCGAAGCCGACGTCGTCGCCGCGCTGAAGTTCGGCTACGAGTCGCTGCTGCCGGTGCTCGAGTGCATCGAGCGGCTGCGCGAGAAGGTCGGCAAGAAGAAGTACGAGTGGACCGCTCCCGTCAAGGACCAGGCCTTCATCGACCAGGTCGAGAAGATCGCGCGCCCCTTGGTGAAAGAGGCCGCCTACATCCAGTCGAAGGAGACCCGCTACGCCACGCTGGGTGCCATCCCCGCGCAGGTGATGGAGGCCCTCGGTGACGCCGCGGCCGATCGCGGCCGCGAGGTCGGCTCGCTGGTCAGCCACGTGAAGTCGGACGTCGTCCGCGAGGGCGTGCTGGCCGAGGGCCGCCGCATCGACGGCCGCGGTCTGGCGGACATCCGCGAGATCGCGTGTGAGGTCGACGTGTTGCCGCGCACCCACGGCTCGGCGCTCTTCACCCGCGGCGAGACCCAGGCCCTGGTGGTCATCACCTTCGGCACCAAGTCGGACACCCAGCGCGTCGACGCGCTGTCGGGCTCGTACGAAGAGCGCTTCATGCTGCACTACAACTTCCCCCCCTTCTCGGTGGGCGAAGTGCGGATGCTGCGCAGCCCCGGCCGTCGCGAGATCGGCCACGGCGCGCTGGCCCGTCGCGGCATGCTCCCGGTGCTGCCGGGTGAGAACGACTTCCCGTACACCATCCGCGTGGTCTCCGAGATCCTCGAGTCGAACGGCTCGTCGTCGATGGCGACGGTCTGTGGCTCGTCGCTGGCGCTCATGTCGGCCGGCGTCCCCGTCGTGAAGCCGGTCGCCGGCATCGCCATGGGCCTCATCTCGGACGGCAAGCGCGTCGCGGTCCTCAGCGACATCCTCGGCGACGAGGACCACCTGGGCGACATGGACTTCAAGGTCATCGGCACCGCCGACGGCGTCACGGCGCTGCAGATGGACATCAAGCTGGACTCCCTGCCTTGGGAGGTGCTGGGCACCGCGCTCGAGCAGGCGCGTGCTGGCCGCGAGCACATCTTGGGCGAGATGGCCAGGTGCATCACCGAGCCGGCGGCCGATCTCTCCGAGTACGCGCCGCGCATCTTCACCGTCCTCATCAACCCCGAGCGCATCCGCGACCTCATCGGTCCTGGCGGCAAGCACATCCGCGGCATCGTGGACGCCACCGGCGTTCAGATCGACGTGGACGACTCGGGTCGCGTCGCGGTCGCCGCGACCGACGGCGAGGCGGCGGCGAAGGCCATCGAGATGATCCGCGGCCTCACCGAGGACCCGGAGATCGGCGAGGTCTACCTGGGCAAGGTCGTGAAGACCGTCGATTTCGGCGCCTTCATCGCCATCGCCGGCGGCAAGGAGGGCCTCTGCCACATCTCCGAGCTCGCCAACGAGCGCGTCCGTGAGACGACGGATGTGGTCAAGGAGGGCGACGAGGTGATGGTGAAGGTCATCGGCATCGACCGCCAGGGCAAGATCAAGCTGTCACGGCGCGCCGCTCTGGAAGATGGCGGGAACTGAGACCCCGATCGACCGGCCGCTCCTCCGCATGCGGTGGATCCGGCCGGATCGTGACGCTGACCTGCCGCTGCCTCGGTACATGACCGAGGGAGCGGCGGGCATGGACGTGGTCGCCGCCGTCGAGGAGCCGCTTACGCTCGCTCCCGGTGAGCGGCGCGTCGTCCCCACCGGCCTGGCCCTGGCCATCCCGGTGGGCTTCGAGGTCCAGGTGCGGCCTCGCTCCGGGCTCGCGCTGCGGTACGGCGTGACCGTGCCCAACGCGCCGGGGACCATCGACTCCGACTATCGGGGCGAGCTGGGGGTGCTCCTGGCGAACCTCGGGGCCGACCCCTTCGTGGTCCGCCGAGGCGACCGGGTGGCGCAGCTCGTCGTCGCGCGCGTCGCCCACGCGCAGGTGGCGTTGGTCGAGTCGCTCGACAGCACAGCGCGTGGGGCGGGTGGCTTCGGACACACCGGCGTCGAGTAGCGCGGGCCGGGCCCCCGGAGCCGGGATCGCGGCATGTGGGAAGGCGTGGACCCTCTGCGTTGTTCTGGCCTGGGTGCTTCAGCCACGACGCTGGCGGTGCGTTACCTTGTAAGAGCAGCCTCGGGCCCGCTATGCTCGCTACCGGAGCTGGGCATCGGGCCCGCGGATCATCGGGAGATCCAACAATGACGCCAATCTCACCTTGGGACTCGCGACCGCGACCACGCCTCACGATGCCGTGGGGGCTAGCGCTGCTCGCCCTCGTGGTGGTGGCTTGCGGCGCGCGTGAAGCGACCTCCATCGAGGAGTCGGTCGGCTCCGATTCGCCGTCGCTGGCCAGCCAGGGCGGCGGTGTGCCGATCGGCGCGGAACCGAATCGGGCCGGCGCGCCCACCAGCGGCCAACCCGCCGTTGCGGTCGCGTCGGGGGCGGACGGCGCCCCGGTGGTCGCGGAGCCGAAAAACCAGGAAGACACCGAGGGCGAGGAAGACAAGGACTACTGGGCCGCGGTGCCCTTCGACCGGACCAACTTCGAGGAGGTGCGGGGCTTCGTCCGCGAGCGCTACATCGAGGCCAACATCGATGAGGGGAAGGCCTACGCGCAGGCCGCCACCTTCGCCCTGGGGTCCGATGAGGACCATGTGCTGCTGCTCTTGCCCGAGTCCTTCTACAACAAGCGCAAAGACGACCCCGACGAGAAGGGGCGGCTCAAGGGCAAGATGCGCAAGCTCAAGCCCACGGACCGTTTCGTCGTGCTCGAGGAGGTCGAGGCCGAAGACGAGCCCAAAAAGCGCCTGTCGGACGACGAGATTCAGGCGCTCCGCGATCGGATCGAGGCGCGAACCCGGCTGCTGGACGAGGCGTGGGAGAAGGCCCGGTTCACAGCGTCGGACTTCGATCGCGTCATGGAGTTCGCCGCGCGCGAGCTGGGCAAGAGCCCCAAGTGGACGCTGAAGAAAGCCTGGGTCGCGGCGGCGCAGGGCTACATGTACTCGTTGGACCCGCACTCGTCGCTCATCGCCAAGGCCGCGTGGGAGGACTCGACCAAGGAGATCACCGACTCGAGCTTCGACGGCATCGGCGCGCTGCTGACCAAGCGGCAGGAGAGCGAGTACACGATCGTCGAGAGCCCGCTCGTCGGGCAGCCGGCGGTGGCGGCGGGTCTGCGCGCTGGCGACGTGATCCTGAAGGTCGACGGGCACGACATCAAGGGTGAGCTGCTGCCCAAGGTGGTCAACCGCATCCGCGGCAAGCGCGGCTCCACCGTGAGCCTGACCATCGAGCGCGAGGGCATGCCCGAGCCCTTCGACATCGCGATCGTCCGGTCGCGCATCGACATCAAGAACGTCCAGGGCGACATGCTCCCCGACTATCCCGGCATCGGCTACATCAAGGTCACTGGGTTTGTCCCGACGACGATGCATGAGCTGAGGCGCAACTATGAGGAATTGCAGCGGCAGGCGCCGGGGGGCCGCCTCAAGGGGCTGATCCTCGATCTCCGAAATAACTCGGGCGGCCTGCTCAAGCAGGGCATCGAGGTGGCGGACGCGTTTTTGCGCAGTGGCATCATCGTGACCGTGAAAAACCGCACCGAGGCCGATGAGACTTACCGCGCTCGCCCCGCGGGGACGTGGGACGTGCCGCTGGTCGTCCTGGTCAACGACGGCTCGGCGTCGGCATCGGAGATCGTCGCCTCGGCGATTCAGGACAACGGCCGCGGGCTCATCGTGGGCGACAGGACCTTCGGCAAGGCCAGCGTTCAGAC
>CAZNZH010000205.1:0-8731 GCA_964577445.1 uncultured Myxococcales bacterium | reverse complement strand
CGCCGCCCCGCTGGGCCGTGGTCCGGCTCGAGCGCGGCGCGGCGCGCGCGATCCCAGGCCTCCGGGGAGATCGCCGAGAACTCACCGTCTCCAAAGTGGTCGAGATAGGCGGAGTTGATGCCATAACAGTGGGCTCTGGCCGCGCAGCCCACGCAGGCGTCGACGTAGCGATGTCCCCGCTCGGCGTCCTCGGCCGGGACGTCCAAGAGCGAGAAGCTGAAGAGCGCGTCCAGATGGTCGCGCCACGCGCAGGGCGGGGTTCCGCAGCGGCCCGAGAGCCGGTAGTCGAGCCCTCGCTCCGCCGCGCGCCGCATCGCCCGCACCAGATGCGGGACCGCCTCGGTGTAGCGAACCGCCACCTCGTCCCAATCGCGAGGCAGCCCATCCACAATGTAGGTGACGCTCAGCAGCATCTTGGCTTCGGGCACCCGAGCGGCCACCACATCGACGATCTCGGTCAGGTGATCGAGGTTGTCGCGGTTGTGGACCACGTTGAGCTCGACGCGGACCCCGCTATCCAACAGACGCCGCACCCCGCGCAGGGCCGTGTCGGGCGTCCCAGCGCCGGTTATGCGGAGGTAGCGGCCCGGCTCCACCGCGTGCAGGCTGACCACGGCTTGGGTCAGCCCGGCCTCGGTGAGGCGTCGGGCCAGCGCGCCGTCGTCGCCTCCCAGCAGCAACGCGTTCGTCTGAATCTCGCGCTCCTCGATGTCCCGGGAAGCGGCGAGCGAGATGAAGGCCGCGAGCTCGCGGTGTAGCGTCGGCTCGCCACCGGAAAACGACACTCGGCACGCGCCGCGCTCCGCCGCCTCCTCGATGGCCGCGAATATCGCCTCGTCGGACAACCCAGCGCTGGTGCGGTCCACGAAGCAGAAGGTGCAATCCTGATTGCAGGGCATCACCACGCGGATGGTCACCTGAGGGCCCGCGAGGTCGGTCCCGGCTTCGAAGGTGCGGTCGTAGATGACCAACTGCTCTGGTCGACTCCTCCGCGCCAACAGGGCCCGCGGAGCGCGCGAGTAAGGATGCGTCGCCCACAGCGAGTGCACCTCCGCGTACACGGACGGTTGGCCCGGGCACTCGCTGCGGGCGGCGCACGCCGAACACGCCGCGGTGAAGACGTGCGTCGCGGATCGGTCTCGGTTCGGGTGCCGCCCCAAGGAGGCCAACGCGTGCGCATCTCCCCGCATCAGGCAGAGCGGCAGCCCGAGATCATCGTCGATGTGAAACGGCAGGTCGTGCAGGCGCGCCTCACGCGACGCCGCACGGATCGCTCGCTCCAGCGCGTCCAGGGTCGGCAAGAGCGCCGGGTCCCCCTCCGCGCGCGCGCTGCGCATGATGGGTCGCAGCCACCAGCCGCTCACGCCCGGCAGCTCGCGCCGCAGCCACGCCGGGATCTGCTCCAGCCCGTGCAGGTTGGGTTCGGCGAGCGGCGTGCGCGCCGTGACGAAGACGCCACAGGCCAAAAAAGCGCGAGCGCCCTCAAGGGCTGCGCCGTGCATGCCGGGCAGCCGGTACACCGCGTCGCCAGCAGCCGCGCGCGTCGAGTTCAGCGCCCAGAGCACACCGGTCAACCCGGCGCGAGCGAGGTCCGCCGCCACCGAGCCGCGCGCGGCCAGCGACCCGTTGGTCTCCAACGTCACGCGCTCGATCCCCATCGCCCGCGCTCGCGCCACCAGCTCGGGGAGGCGCGGTTCCAGCAGCGGCTCCCCGCCCGAGATCCGCAGCTCGGTGACGCCGCGGGCGCGATCCTCCGCGAGCCCTGCGATCGCACGGTCGAGCGCGGCCTGGTCCAGCCTCGCGCCACCCGGGAGCTCGCAGAACCCGCACCCTGCATTGCACACGCCGTTGACCCGTATGGTGGCGGTCTTCATCGCCGCCCCCCTGCCCCAGGGACGCTACGCCGGCTGCGATCGCGACGGGTGGCGCCGCTCACGAGCCCGCCCCGGAGTCCGGCAGCGGACGAAACTCCCACGTCCCGAAGAGCTGCTGGTAGGCGGCCCAGGTGGTCGGGCAGATCGCCTTCACGGAGCACGGATCGCAGGCCGCGGGGACCGGGCGGGCCGCTCTCCGGTGGTCGGCGAGCGAGCGCTCGCGCCGGTGGACATCCGCCACTTGGTGGCGGGCGAAGTCCTCAAGCACATCCGCGCCGCCTCGGTCCGCGGCGCTGAGGTGGCACAGCGGGACCGCCTCGGTCTCCCCAACCATCCCGAGAGACCTCGCCCGATCGAGCGCATCGCGCACGTAGGGAGTCGCTTGCGACAATCGAATCAGCGGCGCGCTCACCCAACGCGGGCCGACCTGGACAGGCCGCGTCCAGTTCAACTGCACGCGCCGGACCCCCAGGCCGTACAAGGTGTCGACGATAAAGACCAATCGCGTGTAATTACGCGCCACTACAGGGACCGTGACCATGACCGCCGCCCCGCGCTGCGCGAGGTGACGCAGGCCCGCGGACGCCTGCTCAAACGCTCCGGGACAACCGTCGATGAGATCATGTAAGCCCGCGCAATCACCGAAGAATGACACCTCAAAAAAGGTGACGCCCGCCTCGAGCAGTCGGTCGAGGTAGGCCTCGTAGGCGAGCATCCGCGCGTTGGTTTGGAGTTGGATGTGGTCGTAGCCGATCCGCCGGGCGCGCCGACACAACGCGAGCAAATCCTTACGCAGCGTGGCTTCGCCGCGCATGAAGACCAACTCGGTGCAGCCATCGCGCCGACCCTGGACGATCTCCTGCCAGACGGCCTCCGCTGTGGGCTCGGGGTGATGAGCGATGTCCGCGATGGTGCAGTGCTCGCACCTGCTGTTGCACCGCGTCGTCAGACGCACGAGCAGACGTCTACCGGAGCTCAAAGCGAGACCTCCCGCACCGCAGCGCGATCCACGAGGTAAGGCCCCATGGCCAACCAGTCCGCGCCCAGCTCCAGGAAGCTCGAGATCGCGTCGTCGGGGCTCTCCACGATGGGTTCGTAGGCGGTATTGAACGACGTGTTCACGACCATGGGGATGCCGGTCAGCCTCTCGAATCGCTCGATGACAGCGTAGTAAATCGGGCTGTCTTGGCGCGTCACCGATTGCGGCCGGGTCGTCCCATCCACATGAAGGATAGCGGGCACCTGCTCACGCCGCTCGGGCAGCACCGGCAGGGTGAAGAGCATGAAAGGGCTGTGGAATGCTGACTCAAACCAGCTCGCCTCGTGACCTGCCAGGATGGAAGGCCCAAACGGCCTCCACCACTGCCGGCCCTTGAGCAGGTTGATGCGGTCTTTTAGCTCGGCCCGGCGCGGATCTGCGAGGATGCTCCTCGCGCCCAGCGCGCGCGGCCCCAGCTCCATACGGCCCTGAAACCAGCAGACCACCTTGCCCTCGGCGATGAGGCTCGCGACGTCGCCCGCAAAATCGGCCGGCCTCGTGAAAGGCAGGCGGTGGCGCTCCAGCGCGGCCCGGACCTCGGCGTCGCCGTACCCTCGCCCCAGGTAGGCGTGCGTCATCTCGCTGTTGGGCGACTCCCCCGTGACGGCATGATGCGCCTCGAGAGCGGCGCCCAGGGCAGTGCCTGCGTCATGCGCCCCCGGCTGCACGAAGATCCGCTCCACGCCAAAGTGCTCCCGAAGTCGTTGGTTCATGGAGCAGTTGAGCGCGACGCCCCCGGCCAGGCACAGGTTGCGCGCCCTGCGCCCCCGCAGCCCGTCCTCGATGAACCGGATGACGGTCTCCTCGAGCGCGCGCTGTATGCTCGCCGCCAGGTCCACATGAGCCTTGGTGAGCTCGCCGTCGCGGTGGCGCGCGAGCTGCCCGAAGGCCTCCATGATCCCCTGGTCATGAATCGAGTAGTCGTCGCGCGATCTCGCGGACAAAAAGCGCGTCAGATCAAAGGTGGCCTCGCCCAAAGGCGCCAACCCCATGGTCGAGCCTTGCCCGTAATGCCCGAAACCAAGGATGGTCGTGATGTACTCGTAGACTCCGCCGATCAGGCTGTCTTCGTTGCACAGGACGTCGAAGGTGCGATGCAGCCTGCCGTCGCGCGCCTCGAAGAAGGCTGCCGTCTCGCGCTCTCCCCGCCCGTCCACCGTGAACACGAAGGCCTCGTCCATCCCGCTCATCCGCCACGCCGACGCCGCGTGGCTGAGGTGATGGGGGACGAAGACGTGGTCGCCGTCGCGAATCGTGACCGGCGGGCGCCCGGGATCCGAGGTCGAGTAGGTCGGCAGGAACCGGGCCGGGATCCCGTTGAGCGCGACGATCTGCACGTCCGCGAGGCTCAGCCCCCCCAACGCCAGCACCTCGCGGACCGCGCGCGAGGGGTAGGCGCGCTCCAAGGGCAAGGAGGGGTCCGACACGACCGTCACCCCGGGGCGGCCCGGCGGGTGCCACCCGCACTGCTTTCGACGGCGGAGACGCTCCTCCTGAACGGACGCGACGACCTGGCCATCGACGAGCAGCGCGGCCGCGTGGTTCTGCAACGTGGTCGAAGCGATGCCGAGGATGACCAGGGGCCCACGGCGGATGAACGCGGGTGCGCGCGTCGCCCCGATGAGGCGCTCTGCGGGCGCCTCGCCGCCCAACTGGACGCCTTCCGGCCGCGCGTAGGGGTTCTGCCCCGCGCGAGCAGCGCTGAGCAGTGGCGCCATCTCCGGGTCGATTCCGGCCGCCCGCGCGAGGGTGGCGTCGACAGCCAGGGGGTCCGTGCTGATGGCCAGAAGTCCCAGAGCCGAGCCGTCGATAACCCACAACGCGACGTCCGCCGTCGCGTGCTGCGGGATGGCCCATCCGTCCTCGGCGACGACCAGGATGTCGGCGCTGTCGAGGGTCGCGAGCCACCTGGCCATGTCGTCTGCCAGCGTGACGCTGGGCGGCTGCAGACGCGCAGCGCTCGCGGGACTCGCGAGTCGCTCGGCCCACAGGCGGCGCACACCGGTCGCCAGGTCGGGCCGAATCAGCGCCAGAGTAGAGCTCAGCGCGCCGCGGAAAGGTTGTGTGGAGCACGACGACAGATTGATCACGCAATCGACCGCTGGGGCTGCCTCGCCGCGGCGCTCCCATCGCAGCCCCCCGCCCCAGCGCGCGCCCAGGTCCGCACAAACCGATTCGAGGGGACGGAGCGTGTCGCAGTCTGAGCTCCGCGCGCCCGTGGCGAGCACGCGGACGTCCGCGTCCAACGCGCGCAGATGGACCAGCAGGGCCCGCAGCACCTCCGGGCTGACCGCTGGGTCGCCCACGGCGATGAGGACGCGGGGCCGGCCTCGCAACGTCCGGCCCATTCGGCGCGCGTCGCGCGGGCTCTCGGCCGCATGACGTGCCAATTGTTCCGGCGACAGAAGCAGGCGCGAAGGATCGACGAACCGCGCCAATGTCCCCAGCCGGCTCAGCGCGTCCTCGACGGCGCACGAGAGCGTCCGGTGCCCGTCCCCCACGGCGTACACCACGACGTCCTCCGGCGGCGCCTCTGCCTCCGGCGGCGCGGCGGCCTCTCTCAGCCCGGTAACGTCGTGGCTCAGAGGCGAGCGGCCCCCGATCCCCTCAAGACCCACCTCACGACGACGCGCAGCGTGAACGGCCGCCGTCCACCACGGCGCGAGCGCCTGCAATGCTTCAGAGCTCCACCCCCCGGGTAGGAAGACACGCACCCCCGCGAGGTCGGGCAGGTTGTCGTCCACGAACCGAACGAGGTCGGGTAAGGCGCGGTAGTTGGACCGGTCGACCACTTGCTCCAACACCACGCGAGCCCCCCGCTCGCAGAGCGCGCGCACACGCCCCAAAAGCTCTGTAAATCCGCCCCAGTCGCCAGTCGCAGCTTCGTAGGTCTCAGCGATGTGAGACGGAAAGGCGACCGCGACGACTCCGCACAACTCACTGTTGTCCGCGAGCAAGGGCTCCCACCCTGGGTCGGCGAGCCCGCGCAGGGCTGGCGATGTGCTGACTTCGGGTACGCCCACGATTCAAGACCCCCTCTACAGCCAAGCACCCCAATGGCCTCGGCGTCCGCGCAAGCGCTGGTGCGAGCAGCGCGGGCGACTCACTGAGCTCCGAACGAGCCCCCTCGCGCCGTGGCGGATGATAGTTCGCTCGCACCGACGAACGCGAGCGCATGACGCCATACGCCAGCCCCTCGCGTTCGGAGCGACACCGCAAGCGAGCCGGCGGGAGCTGGGACACACCTCGTGCCCAGCTCCCGCCGACACGCACCAGGCGGGCCGGCGGCGGGGAGACCTCCGGCCCGCCCACCTGTCAGAACGGAAGGGGTTCCGCCTCCCGGATGGGCCCGGGCCGCCCTGCCCCCTCCGCCACCGCCTCGCCGCCGCCGTCGGTGTCGCCGGCCGCCTCGCGGGCCCCTCCCCCGAGGAAGCTGACCCGAGCGGCGACCACCTCGGTCAAGTAGCGTTTTCGGCCGTCCGCATCGTCCCAACTGCGGGTCGACAGCCGCCCCTCGACCGCCACCGTGCGCCCCTTCTTGAGATAGAGCGCACAGCGTTCCGCGGTCTGGTCCCACGCCACGACCCGATGCCACTCGACCTCCTCGCCCTCTCCCTCACGCTTCCAGCGCTGGGTCGCCACGCGAAGCGAGCACACGGATTTCCCCGTCCGCGTCTGCCGCATCTCCGGGTCTGCCCCAAGGCGACCCACCAAGCACACAGTGTTCACCGACATGTTCTTTCTCCTCGTTCAAAACTTCGTCCAGTGGGTTTCAGGCTCACGCCGCCTCTTCAAAGAGCACGGCCGCCGGGGGCTCCGCGGGGCGCTTCAGCATCGCGTCGAGCACGCGCAGGCGCGTCGCTTCCAGCAACTGGGGGTTCTTCAAGAGCGTGTCGCGCGTCCGCTCCCGTCCCTGCCCGAGCTTCTCGCCATCCAGGGCGAACCAGGAGCCGGCGCGCTCGATGATCCCGAGCGCCGTCCCGTGGTCGATGATCTCTCCGGCCAGGCAGGTCCCGCGCCCGTACACGATCTCGAACTCGGCCTGCCGGAACGGAGGCGCCAGCTTGTTCTTGGCGACCTTGACGCGGGTCTTGTTGGCGAAGGCCTCGCCCTCGGAGTCCTTGACCGCGCTGACGCGCCGGATGTCCAAGCGCACGCTGGAGTAGAACTTCAGCGCGTTGCCGCCCGTCGTCGTCTCCGGGTTCCCGAAGCTCACGCCGATCTTCACCCGGAGCTGGTTGATGAAGATGATCGCGGTGCCCTCGCGGTGAGCCGCCGCCGTCAGCTTGCGCAACGCCTGGCTCATCATGCGCGCCTGCAGGCCGACGTGGTGGTCGCCCATCTCGCCATCGACCTCCGCGCGCGGCGTCAGCGCAGCCACCGAGTCGATGACGATGAGGTCCACCTCCCCGCTCCGGGCGAGCATGTCAGCCAGGTCCAGGGCCTGCTCGCCGCAGTCGGGCTGGCTGATGAGCAGCCGTTCCACCTCGACTCCGAGCGCCCTCGCGTAGCCGAGGTCGAGCGCGTGCTCCGCGTCGATGAAGGCCGCGACCCCGCCCCCCTTCTGCACCTGAGCGATCGCCTGGAGCGTCAGCGTGGTCTTGCCCGAAGACTCGGGCCCGTAGATCTCGCTGACCCGACCGAAGGGCAACCCGCCGGTACCCAGCGCCGCATCGAGGCCCAGGGAGCCCGTGGAGAACACCTTCACCGTCTTGGCCGCGTCGTCATTCATGTTCATCATGGCCTCCTTGCCGAAACGCTTCTCAACCATCCCCAGCAGAGCCGTCAGGCCCGATTTCCCCGTCTTTGCCACGACACACCTCCTCATCTCGGATCCGTTGACCCGATCCTTGTTCGCACCCGACCACGCCGACCTTCGACGCGGCCCGGTGCGACCCTTCCTCGCCCGTCAGCTCGCGCTGTTGAGCAGCGCCGGATGCTGCTCGCGCTCCAAGACCCGATAGGTCAGGGCCTCTGAGAGGTGCGCGCGCTCGATATCAGCGGCGCCCGCCAGGTCCGCGATGGTGCGCGCGACCCGAATCACCCGGTGCCAAGAGCGCGCCGTCAGGCCCAGGCACCTCGCCGCCCGGGCCAGATGTACCCGCTCCGCCTCACCCAGCGGGGCGAAGATCTCCATCGCCTCGACGCCGAGCTCGGCGTTTGTGAGCGCCTTGCCTTTCCAGCGGTTGCGCATCAACTGACGCCGGCGCGCCGCGCTCGCACGCGCGGCGACGTCCTTGGAGGGCTCACCGTCAGGCGACGCCGCCAGCGTCTCCGCGGGGACGGGGGCCAGCTCGACCTGGATGTCGATGCGGTCCAGCAGCGGACCGCTCAGCCTGCGCCGATACATCTCCACATGGCGGGGCGAGCAACGGCACGCCCGGGTGGGGTCGTCGCGGTGCCCGCACGGGCAGGGGTTCATCGCGCACACCAGCGCGAACGACGAGGGGAAGGTGAGCTGGTGATTCGCGCGAGACACGGTGACCTGGCGGTCTTCCAGCGGCGCGCGGAGGCTCTCTAGCGCGGCGCGCTGAAACTCCGCTTTCAAAAATGTCGCATGGCTCCCGTTGTTATAGGCGACCTTCGCGACGACGCAGACATACCCGTTTTTCCGGGCTTCCTCTTTTGCGGCCCGGATAATGCCTTGCGCGTATCCTTTTCCCTTATGATCCGGATGACACATAAGCGACTGGATAATCGCCGTCGTATCCCTGTTTTCAATAGGATAGTCGCCGGTATTGATAACGCCGCCTCTGGAAGCATAGGACAGGAGGCCGGCGGCAAGGACGCTGCCATCGCCACCCTTGATGCCGATAAT
>CAZNZH010000204.1:0-8736 GCA_964577445.1 uncultured Myxococcales bacterium | reverse complement strand
GGACCTCGCCCTGGGCGAGGTCGTCCCGTGTATCGCCTGGGACCATCAGCAGGCGACGGGCCACGCGCTGGTGACCCCGGAGCGCATTGAGCGCCGGCAGCGCGAGCCATCCGGCACCTACTACCAGACCATCGGGTTCACCCACAGCCTGGGCGGCGGTCGCCCGGTGGCCTTCACCGCCGCCACGACGCCCTGCCCCCACCTGAGCCGCTGCGCGTTGCGCGATGTCTGCCCCGGAAAGGTCTACTCCGCCTACGCGGAGCGCTTCGGCCTGGACGAGCTGCGCCCGATCGAGCGGGCGGAGCTGGCGCGTCACCCGGCGGGGCCGGAGCTCCTCGCGGCGATCGCGGCCGAGGCGGGGCGCGCCTAGCGGGATGCGCCGCCACCGCCGCGTGACCACCGCCCCGTGAGCACCACCGCCGCCTGACCGCCTCGTGGCCATCGCCTCGGGGTCATCGCGGCGGTGCGTCGCGACTTGCTTGCTACGGCGCGCGCGCTTGGGCTAGGTTCCTCCCTCCGCGACGGAGGCGCCGTTTGACCGCTGACCGGACCACCGAGCGCGCGACCGCGGCATCGACCGGCTGCGCCGCGCGCGACCGAGGGCTTGAGCTACGAAACCTGTGCGAGACCTGCGACGGGCACCCGCGTCAGGGGCAGTTGCGCTTGCCGCGGCGGGGGATGTTGCACCTTCAGGGCGAGGCCGCCGGCGCCGTCTTCGTCGTGATCGAGGGCACGCTGTGCGAGACGCGCACCACGGAGCAGGGCCGCGCCCAGGGGATGCGGCTGCTCGGGCCCGGCGACGTGACCGGGACGGAGGCGCTCGTCTCCGACCACTACCAGTGTTCGGTGGAGGCGCTGACGCCGGCCCGCGTGTGCCGCATCCCCGTGGCCGAGGCCGAAGCGCGCCTGACCGCCACCAGCCTCCAGGGGGTCGCCCTCTGCCGGGCGCTGGCGGGTGAGATGATGACGCTGCGCGAGCGCATCATGGTGCTCGGCCCGATGCCGGCGCAGGAGCGTGTCGAGTCGGCGCTGCGCGCGATGGCGGGCGACCCCGGGGAGTGGGTGCGGCTGCCCCTGAATCGCCGCGAGCTGGGAGAGCTGCTCTCCCTGACCCAGGAGACGGTCTCCCGGTGCATCCAGCGCCTCAAGCGCGCCGGAGTGCTGCAGACTCAGGGTCGCCGGATCCGGTTTATCACCGCCGCCTGACCCGCGGCCTCAGGGCGCGGCGCTTTCGGGCTCAACCGCGCTCGGCGCGGCGCTTTCGGGCTCAACCGCGCTCGGCGCGGCGCTTTGGAGATCGAAGTCACTGGGCGAGTCCGTCCGGGGCTCGAACTCGCTCCAGCCGTACTCGCGCGGGTACTCGTGCCAGGGCCCCTCGCAGCGATTCACCCAGGTGCAGCGCTCGCACGGCGGGCCCTTCGCCTTGCCTTCCTCCCAGCGATAGGCCGTGTAGTCGTCGATGGTCATCCCCGCCTCGATGATGCGGGTCTGGGGGATGCGGTCCTCGATGACGTGGCGCTCAAAGCCGCGCATGAAGCAGTAGGGGATGGCCTCGGTGACCGCGGGCAGGCCGACCCGGTTGGCCACCTCGAGCGCGGCGTGCACGAAGGGCACCGCGTCGCTGAACCGCGCCACCACGAGGTTGAAGAACTGCTCCGCGGTGCCCGCCGGGTGGACGTAGGCGAGCTGAAGCTGCTGGACATCCAGCCGGGCCAGCAGCTCCACGATGGCGGGCAGATCCCGGAAGTTGTCGTGAACGACCACGGTGTTCGTGATCACCGGCAGCCCGAGGTTGCGGCAGTTCTTGATGCCCGCCACCACCTGCGCGAAGGCTCCGGGGGCGCGCACCAGCGCGTCGTGCACCGAAGGCGTTGAGCCGTGCAGCGCCGGCGCGATCTCGGTGACCCCCGCTGCGACCAGCGCCTTCACGAAGGGGAGATACGACAGGCGGCGACCGTTGGTCTGCACCTGAATCGTGCGGTACCCGAGCTCTTTGGCGTAGGCCACCAGCTCGACCACGTCCTTTCGAATGGTCACCTCGCCGCCGGTCAGCACGACGCCGTCCGACGAGCTGCGGTTGGCCTTCAGGGTCTCGCGCAGCTCGTCGGTCGTGCGGTCGGGGATGTGGTCGCGCTTGTCGCCCTGCACGCAGAACACGCAGCGGTTGTTGCACCGGTATCCCACCTTGAGGTCCAGGCGGGCTCCTTCCACCGCCGACTCCGGCGCCGATGTCGCGACGGGGCTCGTGCTCATGACCGCTCCTTGCTGCTGGTTGTCCGGGCTGGGCCGCGCGACGGCTCGCCGCGCCTCCCGAAGCGGTCCACGCCTGACGGGCTGCTCGGACGGCTGTGCTGATCGACTCTGTAGCTCATGCGCGCTCTGGGATTCTTGATCTGCATCACAGTTGTGCCAGTTCGCCCATCCTGCTGCGGCTCACGGGCGGCCCCCGAAGGCAGAACCCGCCTCGCTGGCGGCGTAGATCCGGTCCTCGGCGTCCACGTCGAGGCTCCGCTCGAGCCCCTCGTCGAAGCGGCGCTTCAGGTCGGGCCAGGCGCACTCCAGGAGCATCCGCTCGGCTGACCCCTCTTTCGCCTCGTCGGCCCGCAAGATGGCCGCCCGCGCCGTGAAGCGAGCGATGAGCGCATCGGCCAACCCGGCCAGCAGCACCTGGTGCTCGAAGACGCGCAGCCCGAAGCGGTCGCGGAGCGTCTCGGCGGTGGTGCGCAGGCGCTGGGCGTCCCGGTCGTAGCCCAGGGCCATCGCCCGCAGCCGCGCGCCCACCTCGGAAGCCAGCGGCGCCGTGACCTCGGCCAGGTCGGCGTCGGGCGAGCCGCTGGCGAAGAGGCGACCCGCCACCTGCATCCGCAAGACGTCGTTGGCGCCCTCGTAGATGCGCGTGATCCGGCAGTCGCGCAGCATCCGCGCCACGCCCGTGTCCTCGATGTAACCGCTGCCGCCGTGGAGCTGCAGCACGTCGTCGACGATGGCCCAGACCGCCTCCGACGCCACGATCTTGGCGATGGCGGAGTGCCAGCCGATGTCGACGCCCGCATCGCCCAGGCCCGTGACCACGCGGAGCACGGCCTCGGTCGTCCACAGGGACACCCGGGCAGCCACCATGCGCTGCCGCACCTGCCCGAAGCTGCCGATCGCGCGGCCGAACTGCCGCCGTTCCGCCACGTGGCGCTCGGCCATCGCGTAGGCGGCGCGCGCCGTGCCGAGGGCCCCGGCGGCCATCAGCGAGCGGCCCCAGGTCAGCGCGTGGTGCATCTGCTCCAGGCCCCGGCCCGGCTCGCCGAGGACGCGGTCGACGGCCACCGGCGCGTCCTCGAAGATGAGCGTCGTGGTCGACGACGCCTTGATGCCGAGCTTGCGCTCCTCGGGCCCGACGCGCAGGCCGGGTTGGTCGCGGTCGAGCAGCAGCAGGCTGGTCCCGCGCCGAGCGCCCCCGAGCCCCGGCGTCCGCGCCAGCACCGTGAACACGCCGGCCAGCCCGCCGTTGGTGACGAAGATCTTGTCGCCGTTGAGGACCAGCCCGCCGCGCCCATCCGGCTCGGCGGTGGTCCGGATTCCCGCGATATGCGAGCCGGCCTCAGGCTCGGTGGCCGCAAAAGACGCCACCATCCCACAGGCGAGCCGCGGCAGGTACGCGTCCTTGAGCGCGTCAGCGCCGTAGTTCACCAGCGGGTAGAGCCCCAGGCCGTTGTGCAGCCCGACGCTGGTCGCCAACGAGCGGTCGCGGGTGGCGACCTCCTCGACGACCCGCGCCGTGGCGGTCAGGCCGAAGCCCGCGCCGCCATAGGCCTCCGGGACGGCCAGCCCATAAAGGCCCAGCGCGCCCGCGCCCGAGACGACCGGGGCGGGGAGGCTCCCGTGCGCTTCGATGGCGGCCGGGTCGACGGCTCGGTCGGCCCACCGACCGAACGCGTCCAACACCATGCCGAGCACGTCGACCTCGGGCTCAGAACTGGATGGTACGATGGAGATGCTCACGGGGTTCGAGCTCCTGCTGGCGGCCTCGGTAGAACTCACGCCATGTGAACAGGTAGCCCTCAAGCAGCCGCTCGGGCGTCATCTTGTGCGGCCGGAAGGTCACGTTGGCGTCGTTGAAGTACTTCCACGGGCGGCCCAGCATGCGGCCCTCCGCGGTGTATTCGTGCCAGAGCGGCGTGCCCGGGTAGGGCGTCGAGATGCAGAACTCGGCCAGGTCGATGCCCGTGTCGTGCCCGAAGCGGACCATGCGCTCGAAGGTGCCCTCGTCGTCGTCGGGGTTGCCCATCAGAAACGACACGTAGGGCTGGATGCCGAAGTCGTGACAGCGCGCGATGGCCGCCTTGGCCTTGTCGAGCGCCTTCGCGTCGCCGAGCCCGAAGGCCTTGCGCGTGATGGGGTCGAAGCCGCCGACCAGGTAAAACCGGTCCATGCCGGTGGCCTTCAGGATCGCGAAGAGCTCGTCGGGCAGGTTGAGGATCATCGGCATGCTGATGCCCAGGTAGCTGAACTTCAGCGGCAGCCCCTCGGCCTGCAGGCGCAGCACCATCTCCAGGAAGCGCCGGAACTTGCGGCGCGCACCGTAGGCGAAGGTGACCGAGGTGTCCTCGGTGAAGGAGATGAGCTTTCCGGCCTTGGTGAGCTGGGTCATCACCGAGATCAGGTTCTCGTCGGACTGCCAGCGCATCATGCGGCCCATCTGGGACGGCAGCACGCACGCGTTACACGTCAGCGGGCAGCCGCGCGAGAGCTGCATCGGGTAGTCGTCGGGGCGGTGCCAGTCGGTCTCGGCGTTCAGGTAGAGGTCGAGACGCGGCGGCGGATAGGCGCCCAGCTCACCGGCGCCCGGCGAGTTGTAGCGGGCTTTCAGCCGGCCGGCGGCGGCGTCCTCGAGCAGGCCCGGCCACACGGGCTCGCCCTCGCCCACGATCACCGAGGTCACGTGAGGCTGCACCTCGTCGGGCATCATGGACGGGAAGATCCCGCCCGCCACGACGGGCTTGCCGAGCGCGAGGAGCTGGTCGCCGATCTCCAGGGCGCGCGTGGCCGCGGGGGTGAAAAACGACATCGCGTAGAGGTCGGCTTTGTGGACGCTCGGGTCAAAGCGCGTGACCCGGTCGTCGATGAACGTGATCTCGTGGCCCTCGGGGGTGCACGCCGCGACCGCCGCGATGCCGTTGGATGGTGGCCCGAGGTACTCGTTACAGGGGACGAACTCGAGCAGCTCGGGGTTGGAGTCGGCGTGGCGGTCAAAGGCCGGGTAGACGAACGCGATCTTCATTTCAGGCTCCGGTGGCGTGCGCGGTGGCGGCTTGGGACAGAGCGCGTTCGAGCACAGCGACGACATCGCCGACCGTGACTGCGGCGACCACCTCGTCCATGTCGGGATCCACGTCGTAGGTCTCGCTCAGCCGCGACAGCAGCTCCATGGTCTGGAGCGAGTCCATGCCGAGGTCGTCGAGCAGGCGGTCGCCCGCCGAGACGGTGTGCGCCGGCAGGTTCGTCAGCTCTCGGACGAGGACCGTGACGGTCTCGAAGATGTGGTCGGGGTGGGGGACGGTCATAGGGCGGGTCTCCAGGGTGGAAAGGGTGCTTCTTGAGTGGTGCTTTTCGATCGATGCGATCAGGGATTTTGCGCGGCGGACTGGGCCGCCTCGCGGGTGACGTAGCCGTGGCTCAGGTACCAGTCGCGGGCGTCGCCGAGGGTCTCGGCCAGCGGGCGCGCGCGGTGGCCCAGCGCGATCCGGGCCTCGGCGCTGTCGGCGTGGAGCCCGTGCACGGCCAGGTCCACGAACTCGCGGGTCAGGGCGGGGCGGCCGCGGCCTGCGGCGACACAGCGCGCCTCCTCGCCCTCGGCGAGCCGGTAGCCGTCGGCGGCCGACAGCTCGCGGGCCACCAGCGGCACGTCGAAGCGCTCGGCCATGTCGCGGAGCAGCGCGCCCACGGTCAGGTCGTGTCCGCCCAGCAGGTAGCGCCGCCCGGCGACCCCGCGCTCGGCCGCGGCGATGTGCGAGCGCGCCACGTCCCGCACGTCGACCACGTTGATGGGGCCGTCGACGAACACGCTCAGGGTCTTGGTCAGCACGCCGAGGACGAACGAGCCGGTGCCGACCTTCCAGTCGTAGGGGCCCAGGCAGCCCGTCGGGCACAGGGTGACGACCTCCGGGCCGCCGGCGCTGGCCCGGGCGAGCTCCGCTTCCATGGCGAGCTTCACCGCGAAGTAGGTGCTGCCGGCGGGGGCCGGCGCGAGGCCGTTGGACTCCACCGCGGGGCTGCCGTCCGCGGAGGCCGCCACGGTCGCGCTCGACGATGTGTAGACGAAGCGCTCGACGCCAGCGGCCCTGGCGGCGGCGTAGGCGCTGAGCAGCCAGCGCAGGCCGTCGGCGACCTGCCGCGGCGTGTCCACCGACCAGCGCGGGTAGTGCCCCGCCGTCATGAACGCCACGTGGCAGCCGCGCAGGCTCTGGGCCAGCCCCGCCGGGTCGTCGAGGTCCCCGCTGACCAGCGGGATCCCGAGCTTGCGAGCCCACAGGGTGTTGCTCGAGCGGCGCCGGGTCGCGCTCACGTCGTGGCCCGCGGCCTGCAGCTCGCGGCAGAGGTTGAGGCCCAAAAACCCGGTGCCCCCGATGACTACGGCGCGCATGGGCGGCTCCGCGCGCTGACGGTCTCGCCGGGCGGCAGCCAGATCACCTCGTCGGCGCGGATGCCGAGACTCTGCAAGAGCTCGGCGTTGAGCGCCCGGGTCGCGACGCTCCGCGCGTCGTCGTCGTCGGTCGCCGCGGACTCGGCGACCAGGACGACGTCCTCGGTCCCGGTCGCGTCGTTGTCTCGCGCGTAGGCCAGGACGGCGCGAGCCGGCAGCCCCAGCACGCTCGAGGCGAGCCGCTCGATGTCGTCGGGGTAATAGTTGCGCCCGCGCTTGATGATCATGGGCTTGGAGCGGCCGGTGACGAAGAGCTCGCCCGCGATCAGCGCGCCCAGATCGCCCGTACGCAGCCAGCCGCCGCGGAGCTTCGAGGCGGTGGCGTCCGCGCACCCTTCGTAGCCGTCCATCAGCGAGTCGCTGCGGACGACGATCTCGCCCACGCGCCCGTCCTCAAGCGGCGAGTCGCTGGCGTCGAAGATCCTGACCTCCTGGCCCGCCAGGGGCCGGCCGGCCGACGCGACGAGGCGGCCGTCGGTCCCGTCGAGCGCGTGGGCGGCGAGGGGCTCGCCCGGCACGCCGATGGTGGCCGCCAGGGTGTTCTCGGCCAGGCCGTAAGTCGGCACCAGGGCGCCGCGGCGCAGGCCGTGCGGCTCGAAGCGGTCGGCGAAGGCGGCCATCGCGTCGGGCTCCACGCGCTCGGCGCCGACCAGGGCCACGCGCCACGACGAGAGATCGACGCCCTCCAGCTCGCGGTCGAGCACGCGCCGGGTGGTCAGCTTGTAGGCGAAGTTGGGGGCGCAGGAGACCGTCGCGCTGAAGCGCGAGATGGCTTGCAGCCAGCGGGCTGGCTTGATGAGGAAGGCTTCGGGGCGCAGGTGGACCTGGGCGAAGCGCCAGTAGATGCCGGTCAGCAGCATCCCGATGAGGCCCATGTCGGCGAACATGGGCAGCCAGCTCAGCGCCACATCGTCGGAGCCCAGCCCCAGGGCGCGGCCGATGCTGCGGATGTTGGTGACCACCGCGCGGTGGCTGAGGCGGATCCCCCGGGGCACGCTGTTGGCGCCCGAGGTGTACTGCAGCACGGCGGTGGCTTCGGGGCGCGGCAGCGCGAAGGCATAGGCCGGGGCGTCGCTGAGCAGCGCGGCCTCCGGTGAGAGCACGCGGGCGGCCGGAGCCAGGGTCGCGAGCTCAGCGGCGGTCTCGTGCGGGGCGATGAACAGGCGCGGGGCGGAGCTGTCGAAGATCGGCTTCAGCGCGCCCAGGTAGGCGCCCAGCGCGTCCATGCGAAAGGGCGGCGCGAGCGGCGTGGGCACGGCGCCGGCCAGCAGGATGCCGAAAAACGACGCGACGAACTCGCGCCCCGGTGCCAGCAGCAAGACGACCGTGTCTCCCTGTGAGGCGCCCTCAGCGCGCAGATGGGCGGCCACCCGCTGGGCGTCACGCCACACGTCGCCGAAGCTGAGGAGCAGGTCGTCGCCTGTCGTCGCGACGAAGCGCAGGGCGAGGCGGTCAGGCTCCTCAAGGGCAGCCGCGGCCAGGGCGTGAACGATGGTCTCAGGGGTGTCCGACATGGTCTCTCCGCGTCTGGAGCCGACCGTAATGGCGACTATTCGGAGAGACATTGACGCGGATCATGGAACGAGCGCTCGCTCTTGAAATAGTAGGCGCTCCCGCCGTGCAGTCGCCCACAGCCGCCCCCGCCAGCCGCCGCCACGCTCGGCAGGCCCCCCTCTCCCGCTCGGCGGCCTCCTCGTATGAAGACCGTTTTTCGGTCCATATTTTCGAGGGTGTTGCCATATTCTCCCGTCGCGCGACGGGAGAATATGGCAACACCTCCTAAGTCAGCCGCGACTGCGCACCCTCACAGGAGCCTGACTTCCCGCGGGGATTGCGCGTTGCGCGGGGCCGAGACCGGCCCGTCCTTCGCTACACGGGTAGCCTCAGAGTGCGGCTTCTCCACCCGGACCCAGGCGACGGAGGGCGGGTGACGCGACGCGGGATTTCTGCACAAGGAAAGCAAGCGATTTCCACGGGTTAGATCGCCTTCAAAAAAAGTTACGCACAGCGGCGGGGTCTCGGGCTCATAGATCCTATGGTGG
>CAZNZH010000203.1:0-8762 GCA_964577445.1 uncultured Myxococcales bacterium | reverse complement strand
CTTATGGGGGCGAGGCGGGGGTGAGGCGCGCCGATGTGCTCACGGAGGCGCCCGTGCCGGCGAAAAGCAAGGCCCGCAAGGAGCTGCAGGCCCTGGACGACTCCGAGGAGGGTGAAGACGAGGCCCAGCTCGAGGGCGACAAGGCCGACGCTTTTAGGAAGCGCGCGGCCGAGCACACGCGCCAGACCGGCGAGTCTGGGGCCGCCCGATCGCAGAGCAGCACCCAAGCGCTGGTCGCCGGCGCGGGCCTCGGGCTGGACCTGGAGCCCGAGGTGCTGAGGCACTTTCAGAAGCCCGAGAGCTTTCTCCCGCGCATGGCGTACTTCGAAAACACCTACCTCGGGGGAAACGCGGCGCATCAGCAGATGGTCCGGCGCATCGAGCGCGACCTCCAGGGCGCTGACAAGCCCTGGCAGGAGGCCTACGCGGCGGCGCAGCCCTTCGATCCCCCGTCAGAGCAGGCCTTGGCCCTCAGCGCCACGCTCGACCGCCGCTGGGTGGACGGCGAGGGGCCGGTGTACTTGCAGATCGGCCTTCAGGGGAGCCGCCGCTACGGCTGGAGGCGGCCGCCGCTGGACCTGGTGCTCGTGGTCGACGGGCCCGTGCTGGCGGCCGGGACCCAGGCTATCGACGAGCTGGTCGGCGCGCTCTTGCGCAGCCTGGGACCCCAGGATCGCTTGGGCGTCGTCATCGCTGGCGCGCAGGTCGCGGTCATCAGCGAGGTCGAGCCGGTCAAGGGGCTGCGCGCCGCGCTCGCTGAGCGGCTACAGCGGGCGGGGGCCGTGCAGACCTCGACGCCGGCCAGCTTGGAGCGGGCCATCGACGTCGCCGGCGGGCTGCTGCAGGCGGCCGCGCAGGCGCAGGCCCGGGTGCCCGGGAGCCAGGTCACGCTGGTCGCCGTGGCGGGTGAGGCGCCCGACGGCGAGCAGCGCGCCCAACGCGCGGCGGCCGCAGCGCATCGGCTGACGCTTCAGGGGGCGATGACCTCCATCGTCGAGCTGGGCACGGCGCCCGAGGGCCCCTACTGGCAGGTCGCCGCGGCCGGGCACGGCAACTACCACCGCGCCGCGGCCGGCGAGGAGCGAGCCGTCGTCACGGCCGAGCTCGAGCTGCTCGCCAAGGTGGTGGCGCGCCTCCTCCGCATCAACATCCGCTTGGCCCCGGGCTCCAACGCCGTGCGCATCTTGGGTAGCCGCGTGTTGGGTGCGGAGCAGGTGCGGCAGGTCAAGGCGCGCGAGGTCGCCACGGACCGCAACCTGTCGCGCACCATGGGCGTCACGGCGGACCGCGGCGAGGACGACGACGGCCTGCAGACCGTGATCCCCTACTATTATGGAGGGGATTCCCACGTCATCCTGGTCGAGCTGTGGGTCGATGGCCCCGGCGCGGTCGCCGACGTGACGCTTCGTTATAAGGATATGGTGACGCTCGACAACGCCACCGCCCGCACCAGCGTCTCGCTGGCCGCCACGCCGCGCCCGCCGCTGCCGGAGCAGCTCCTGGTGCGCCGCAATCTCCAAGGCTTCGCGCTCGCTGACGCGCTCCGGGGGGCGTCGGCGGCCCTGAGCCGCAATGACGCAGGCGGCGCGATGACGCAGCTCAACCTCGCCAACCGTTACGCGCGCGGCGCCGCCGACGCCCAGGTGATCACGGGCTTCAGTAACCTGGTCCGCGAGTCCGCGGGCGACCCGGACGCGGCCGAGCCGGTCTGGCGCGCGATGGGCGTGGCGGCGCGGCAGCGGGTGGGACTGCAGAGGCGGTGAGGCCCGACCGGGAGCGCCCCACAGCCACGACGCCCGTCAGCCGGGGCTCGGCGCCTGCTGGCCGAGGAAGGCGCGCACGGTCGCTTGAATCACGGCGAATCGGTCGGGCGGTTCGGGGTCGAATCGAAGCCCGTAGGTGACCCGGCCCCCGGCGAGGCGCCTGTGGCGGAGCTCGACGCTCGCCTCGAGGGGGCCGTGCGCGTCGTCAAGCTCGATGCGCGCATCAAAGCGCGTGCCACCGCTGAGGCGTGCCTCATCCATGGGCGCCATGGTCACGCCGACCCCGCCGTCGGAGAGATCGCACGCCGTGGCGAAGATCGTCGGCCCGTCGGTTCCGCGCGCCACCAAGGACACCGGCGTGAACTCGCTGACCGGGTGTCGCTCCTCCTCGCGGCGATTGAAGACGACGCCCAGCTCGCGGGCCAGCTCGCGGTCCACGGACTCCGGATCGACGAAGCGCAGGCCCAACCGCCGCGCGTCCCCGTGCGTGGTCTCGGTCACGATTTCAGCGGACACGACCACGGCGCGATGCCGCATCACCAGCCACACGGTCAGCTCGACCTGGTTGCCGGGCGAGGTCGGGACGGGCAGGTCCGGGTCCACATCCACGGCGATCCCGTGGGCGTTGGCGTTTCGAAGTCGCACGCCGATAGACGGCCAGCCGTGCACGGCCAAGGTGACCTGCACCGGGTCGATGGTACCGACCTGAACCCGATAGCGACTTCTCCGACCCATCACATGTCCCCGGGGTGTCGCCCCTGCGACACCGCCCGCACTGTGTTCACGGAGACGGGTGAGACGCCAGCGAAAAAATCCGGGAGCTCGAGCGCTGGCGTGGTGGTCGACGGCCGGTGGATTTGCCGCGCGGTAGTCACTCGAAGCTGCGGAGCCCCGCCCGCTCCAGGCGCGCTCCGAGGATGCGCGAGAGCTCCTCCACCGCAGACAGCTCGGCGTCCGTAAATCCGCTCAGGCGTTCAGCGTTGAGCAGCAGGATGAGGCCGGCGGTCTCTCCCTGAGCGACGACGGGGGCCCACACCGCCGACCGCACGGAGACGACGACCCGGCGGCCGAAGCCCCGCGTGCAACGCAGCGTCGCGCCCGCCCCGGCGAAGGTGCGGCGTCCTGGCCCACGCTCCAGGGCGCTGACGATGCTCTCGGCCTCGCGCAGCAACAACCCCGGGGCGAAACGCGAGTCGAGGCCCCGCGCGCTGTGCAGCTTCCAGCCGTGGCGGTCCGGCGCCGGCGACCAGAGCAGGACCTCCGCGCAGCGGACGTGACGCTCGAGCATCGCGAGCGCTTCGTCCGCGGAGGTGTCGGCGCCGCCCGTCAACGCGGACGCCGCCGGCACCCCGAGGTCGGGCGCGGCTGGACTCGCGGTCGTCTGGGGCGCGTGCGGCATGCGGCGGATGCGCGCGCGCTCCCTCGCCGGCCGCTCAAGCGGCGGGCCGCCAGCGGGGACCCCCGGTGTGCCCGCCGGACCGCCCAGAGCTCCGCGCGGGGTGGTCGACCGGATGAAGAGGCGGCGGCCGCTCTCCGGGACGATCACCTCGACCGCCCCGTCATGGCCGATGCGGCAGGTCACCCGGTCGGGCGAGGGTATCGGCTCACCGAGCTCCGCCAGGGCCAGTCCCCACGCCTCCATCCAGTGCTCGGCCTCGAGCGTCATGCGGATCTGCGCCCCTTCAGCGCCGTCCGGCGGGACGGTGACCTCAAATGTCAGCATGGGGCCTCAGAAGGTGTTCTCATGTTCTCCCGGCGCGTGGCTGGCTCATGCCTTTTCAGGGACTCCCGCGCGTCGGTTTCTTGCGCTCGGCAAGCGCCCTCCGCTCGTAAGTCCCTGAAAAGACGTCGCTGGCGCCCCGCTCGGTCCGAACATGGGAACACCTTCTCAGTCGTCGGCTGCGCGGGGCTCGCGGGTCGCCCGCGATTGTCTCCGAGCGCAGCGCGAAGGGCAAAGGACTCGCCTCACGCCCGCGGGCGGCGGTCGCGACCCTTGCGTGCCAGACGCGGCGTGGGTACCAATGGGCGACCAAGACACGAGGAGCCGCCGCGATGTCCGACCCCTACGACCGATTTCGCCTCCACGTCGCCGACACGCAGCTCCTGGTCGTCGATTACCAAGAGCGCCTCTTCTCGGCCATGCCCGACGTGGTTCGAGATCGGCACGCCCGGCAGGCTCGCATCGCCATCGAGGGCGCCCGCGCGCTCGACCTGCCCGTGCTGGTCACCGAGCAATACCCGAAGGGATTGGGGCACACCATCGCGCCGCTCGCCGCGGTGCTCGATGGGGCCACACCCTTCGAGAAGCTCGCGTTTTCCTGCGCAAAAGACGACTCGGCGTGCGCCGCCATCGCGTCCCAAGGGCGCCAGCGCGTGCTCGTCGTCGGCATGGAGACCCACATCTGCGTGTACCAGACCGTGCTGGACCTCGTCGCCGCGGGCCACATCGTGCACGTCCTCGCCGACGCGTGCCTGTCGCGCCGAAAGGAGTCGTGGCGCTCGGGGCTGGCCTTGTGTCAGGCGGCCGGCGCGGTCGTGTCCAACACCGAGACCGCCCTGTTTCAGCTCTTGGGGCAGGCCGGTGGCGACACCTTCAAGGCGATCTCCAACCTGGTCCGCTGATCGTCTGGCGGTCGCGTCAAGGGGCCACCACGCGAGCGCGCACCCGCCGCCGCCAGTACGCGAGGCCCAGCAGCGTCAGCGCCAGCGGCGGCCAGGCCGTCACGGCGAAGCGGTTGTCCGCCGCGGGCGCCGCGTTCGCCGATCTGGGCGCGGCGGATTCGGTGCCGGCGCCCGGGCCAAAGGTCGTCGCGCCCGCGCCCAAGGCCACGCAGCTCAGCAGACCGCCCGGCTCCAGGCCGGCGACCGCGCCTCCCGAGCAGCTACAGGTCGGGAAACCGCCCTTGAGGACGCAGGTCCCGGCTCCGCACGGGTAGCTCGCGCACGGGTCGAACGCGCCGCCCGCGCCGCCGGCTTCGTCGGTGACGCCGTATGGGTTGGCGACGGGCGCGCAGGTCACGCGGTCGCTCCCGTCGGGGCCCGTGATGCGCTGTGCCGTGCTCTTCGCCGGGCAGACGCACCCGACGCGGCCGTCCGTCACGGTGCAGGTGGCGCCCATGCCGCAGTAGTTGAACGCGCAGGGCGACGGGATGCGCGAGGCGATGGGGACGTTTCCGCACTGCCACAGGGTGGGGCGCGCGCTGAAGTCCAGCACCCGCTGGCCAAACACCGCGGTGCCTCCTGCCGGCTCGGGGGTGTCGTCCGGCACGAAGAAGGGGTCGGCGTCCATCTGGTGCGGCCCCAGCCGGGCGTAAAAGCGCGTCAACTTCGCGCCCCGCAGCGCGATCCCGTCTTTGCCGTACTTCAGGCCCTCCACGGGGTTGAAGCCGCGAAATTCCCGGACGAACTGATGCCCGCCGGCCTCATCGTTGGAGCGCGCGACCCACTCGAAGTAGCTGGTGGCGCCGTTTTGGTCGAAGAGGATCTCATCGGCGTTCGGCTCGATGTGGGTCCAATTGTCCGGGGCGTAGTGGCGGTCGGCGGCGATGAAGACCAGGACCCCCATCAGCGGCTGGGCGGCGACCGCGGTCAGGCGCAGCGGGATGACCGGCACCTTCGACGGGTAGGTCATGGCGATGGGCACGATGTCGGACGCGCTTTTGCCGCCGCGGAGCTTCAGGGCGAGGAACTTGGCCCCAGCGTCTCCATTATAGGGTGCGATGACCGGCGCCATGTTGTCGGAGACGTTGTAGCCGTGCTCCCGAAGCCACTTCACCAGCACGGTCGTGTCTTCGGCGCCGACCACCGTGTACTCGTAGTTGTCCGTGAAATCATGGGCGAATACGGTCACCGGGGACTTGGCTCCTCGGCCTCCGCGACCGCTTTCGAAGTCTCCGCCGACGGCGGAGCTGTCGCCGCACGCGAACGCCGCGCCGGACGACGCGGACTGCGGGCAGGCCTCCGGCGCGGGCAGCGTCACCTGCACCGCGGTGGCCTGCTCGAGGTCACTGAAGAGCGTCGCCGACGACTCCACCACGGTCGGCACCCCCGCGACCGGCACCACCCACGCGAACGCGTCTGCGGCGCCCGCGTACTGGATCTGCACATGGGCGGTGATCATGCCGCCGTCGACGTCGAAGATGATGCGCTCCGCGTTCTGGTCGATGGGCTGCGGTGGCACCGGACCCTGAGGCACCGAGCAGAAGAGCCCGCCACACGCGAGCGCTGCGGGTGCGGAGACGAGCGTGAGCGCGAGGCTACACGCGGCGGCCAGACGGACCATCGGAGCTCCTGGGATTCGGGGGTGCGGGCAGCATAGCGAAACGGCCACGCCGGAAGCGAGACCCGCCTCGCGAAGTTCACGCTCGTTCACCCCCCGCGCCCCGGCCTGCGCCGCGGTCGACCCGCGACTTCGCGCGGCAGCAGCGGACGTCTCGGCTTGCCCGACCCCGCGCGCGCCACCAGGGGCTCGCGCCGCGGCCCGGTGCGCGCCGCCGGCCGCGCCGCAAACGCCCGCGCGCGCATAGTGATGAAGCGCCTCGCGCCGAGCGCCGGCCTCAGGCTGGGGCCGCTCCACCGAGGCGAGCCGCCTGCCCGTTGCGGCGCCATGCGCCCCCGGTGCCGGCGTGGGCGGGCGGCTCGACTCGGACCGCGGGTGTGGCCGGCGCTCGGGAGCCGGTCAGTCCAGCAAGGCGCTGATGAGCGCGTCGACCGCCTCAGCGTCGATGTCGGGGTGGGTGGCGTAGCCGTGGGGCCCCGCCGACGCGACCGCCGTGGGGCGATCGCAGGTGTTCAGGCAGGCCACCGCGACGACGTCGAAGCTCGCTTGGCCGGCCGCGGCCCGGGCACGCCGCAGCTCGAGCATGCGCTCCAACACCGAGACCGCGCCCCAGGCCTGGCACCCGCCGGTGCACACGCGGACGGTCACCGGGGCCCGGCCCCCCCAGTCCAGATCCGGGTCCACGCTCGCGGCCACGTACGCGTGGCTGATCGGCACCCCGGCGCTGGCGGCGGTCTCGGCGAGCAGCGCATGGGTCACCGGCCCTCCGTCCCGCCGCTGGTCGATGACGTCGCTCAGGTCCCAGATGACCTCAAGATTCAAGGGTTCGTGCGTCGGCGCGCGGTCGGGTGCGAGTGGCATGGGCGACCTCCTTATAATGCATCTTGCCGGCTCGACCCGCCTCGAACAAGCTACACCGATTCTGCGCTTGCATGATTATGCGACTATTTGTATATTCATGCACTCAGTGGAGGCGCCATGAGCTATCGAGTCGGAATCGCGGGCATCACGGGCTACACCGGGGCGGAGCTGATGCGCCTCGCCGACACCCACCCCGCGCTGGAGGTGGTCTACGGCGCCGCCGGATCTTCGGCCGGCCAGGCGCTCAGCGCGTCGTGGCCCGGCCTTGCCGGCCTCGCCGACCTGGCCGTCGAGTCCATCGAGCACGAGCGCCTCGCCGCGTGCGACGTGGTCTTCCTCGCGCTCCCCCACGGCCACGCCGCCCGCCTCGCCCCGGCGCTGGTCGACGCCGGCGTCCTGGTCGTCGACCTCGGCGCCGACTTCCGCCTCCGCGACGCCGCCACCTACACGCGCTATTACGGCCTCGACCACCCCTGCCCGGAGCGCCTCGCCACCGCCGTCTACGGCCTGCCCGAGCTGACCCGCGACACCCTCCCCGGCGCCCGCCTCATCGCCAACCCGGGCTGCTACCCCACCGCCGTCACCCTCGCCGCCCTGCCCCTGGTCAGCGCCGGCCTCGTCGACGGCCCGCTCGTCGCCTCCTGCGTCTCCGGCGTCTCCGGCGCCGGCCGCTCGCCCGGCCCGCGCAACATCTTCTGCGAGACCCACGACGCCGCGCGCCCCTACGGCCTCGCCGGCACCCACCGACACACGCCCGAGATCGAGCAGGCCCTCGGCCACCCCGTCGTCTTCTCGCCACACCTCGTCCCCATGAGCCGCGGCATGATCGCCACGGTCCACGCCCGCCTGACGCGCCCCATTTCCCCTGACGACATCAAGGAAATCTACGCCTCGCGCTACGCCGGTGAGCCCATGGTCCAGCTCCGCGACGAGCCGCCGTCGACCTCGGACGTGCGCTGCTCCAACCGCGCCCACGTCTACGTCACCGTCGACGCCGAGCGCGCCACGGCCACCGCCGTCGCGGTCATCGACAACCTGATGAAGGGGGCGGCTGGCCAAGCCGTCCAGGCCATGAACGCCGCCCTCGGCCTGCCCGAAACCACGGGCATCCCCCTGCACCCGGTGATGATATGATCGCCCGCGTGCGCATTCGCCCGGCCACCCTCGCCGATGTCCGCGCCATCGACGACCTCATGGCGCCGCAGGTGCGCGCCGGCAAGCTGCTGCCACGCACCGTGCGCCCGGCGGAGTTCCTCGTCGCCTGCGTCGGCCGCCGCGTCGTCGGCGCCGTCGGCCTCGCTGCGCTGTCTCCCGGCACCGCCGAGCTCGGCTCCCTGGTCGTCGCGATGGGCCGCCGCGGCATCGGCCGCGCCCTGGTCGACGCCGCCATGGCCGAGGCGTCGGCCCGCGGGCTCGGCACCGTCATCGCGCTCACCGACGCGGCCGAGTTCTTCGAGCGCTGCGGCTTCGAGCGCGCCTCCGACACGCCGTGGCTCCGCGCTCGCACCCGCCTCGGCCTCGCCTCGGCCTCGCCGCTCCACACCGCCGGCGACCTCAGCGGCGCCTCCGACGCCAAGTCCGCCACCTGCGCCGCCTGCTCGCGCCTGGCCGCCTGCCGTCAATCCCTCCTCGTTCGCCGCACCGCCGTCGCCCTCCGGAGCCACGCATGAGCGCCTCCCCGACGCCAACGCCCCCTCTCCCCAGCCCAGCCCAGCCCCCGCTGGCCGCCCTCGTCGCTGACCTGGCCTGGACCGACATCGCCGGCACCCGCGCCGGCGTCGTCTCGGCCGGCATGTACCCGCGCACCCGCGACGATGTCGTCGTCCTGGTCGCCCCCGGGACCGCCGCCGCCCTCACCA
>CAZNZH010000202.1:0-8817 GCA_964577445.1 uncultured Myxococcales bacterium | reverse complement strand
GAGGGCGCGCTTTCGGGCAGGAAGAGGGTTTTGGGGCTCGCCGGGGGTGGGTCTAGTGCCACAGAGGCGCGGAGGCACGGAGAGGCACGGACTGCGCGACGGCTGTGGTGACGAGAGCACTGGCCACGCCTGCTGAAGGCTCCAAGCGACGCGCCCCGTCCCACGCAGCGCGCATCCCTCCGTGCCTCCGCGCCTCCGTGGTTCTCATCCCCCTCATCCCCGACACACCGCCAACGACCACCTCCCACCCACCGCCCCTGGTGGCGCACTATACTGCCGTTGTCCACTGTCGCGCGGGTGCACTATGGTGAACACGAATCGCCGGCCCTGACGGCCCCCTCGGCGTAGGAGAAGATCCGTGGCCGACCTCGGCATCAAGCGCATGGAAGGTATCGTCTTCGACGTAAACAACCTCCTCCGCTCGGAGGGCTTCTACTCGGAGGCCTTCGACTTCGCGCTGGTCGCGCGCTCGACCGCGGCGCTGGAGCGGGCCAACGGCGAGCGCTCCGAGGTCTACGAGGCGGGCGATATCCGCGTCATCGTCACCCAACCCATGCGGCCCCGCAGCCGCTCGGGGCGCTACCTCAAGCGGCACCCCGACGGCGTCTCGTCGCTCATCTTCGAGGTCGAGGACCTGGAGGCCGCGGCGGCGCTGCTCGCCGAGCGCAACGCCACCTTCGTCGACGCTCCGCGCTGGGTCACCAACGCCAGCGGCGGGCGCTACGGGTACTTCGACATCACCACGCCCTTCGGAGAGGCGCTCTTTCGCTTCTGTCAGCGCGAGGGCTTCGAGGACCCGCTGCCGGGCGTCGAGCGGTTGGCGGCGCCCTCGGGCGGGCGCAACTCCATGCGCTTTGAGACCTTCGACCATGTGACCTCGAACTTCCTCACCCTCGAGCCCATGGTCCTGTGGTGCAAGACCGTCCTGGGCTTTGAGCGATACTGGGATATCGCGTTTCACACCGACGACGTGGCGCCCAGCGAGGACCACGGCTCGGGGCTGAAGTCGGTGGTGCTGTGGGACCCGCGCTCGGGCGCCAAGTTCGCCAACAACGAGCCGATGCGGCCTCACTTCGAGGACTCGCAGATCTACACCTTCGTGATGGACAACTACGGCCCGGGCATCCAGCACGTCGCCTTCACGGTGGCCGATATCATCAGCACGGTGCGGGCCCTGCGCGAGCGCGGCGTCATCTTCATGCCGACGCCGCCCAGCTACTACGCGATGCTGCCCGCGCGCCTGAAGACGCTCGGGGTCGAGCTCGACGAAGACCTCGCGGAGCTTCAGGAGCTCGAGATCCTGGTCGACGGCAAGCCAGGCGGCAGCTACCTGTTGCAGATCTTTCTCAAGGAAGCCGCCGGCCTCTACGAAGACGAGGAGGCGGGGCCCTTTTTCTTCGAGATCATCCAGCGCAAAGGCGACCGCGGGTTCGGCGAGGGCAACTTCCGCGCGCTCTTCGAGTCCATCGAGCGCGAGCAGGTAAAGAAGCGGTGATCGACCGGATGAGCGCCGGTGCCCTGCCGCCGAAGCCCCACACCATCCTGCGCGGCCCAGGCGGCGGGCTGCGCTACGAGCACTGCCTCACGCGGCACGGCTTCGACGGCGCGTTCACGATCCTCTACCGCGAGTCCGCCCCCCATGTGCACACCGCCGTGGCGCTCAGCCGCCACGGGTTTTCCCCCGCAGACGTCGCGCCCGGCCACCTGGCCGAGCCCCTGGTCCGGCGCCACTTCCGCTCCGGTGAGCTCGCCGCCGGGGCGCGCTCGCCCATCGACGCGCGGGTGCCGATCCTGGCCAACGCCGACGTGGTCGTCGGGGTGCTGCGGCCTGACACCTCGGACCCGGTCTACTTCGAAAACGGCGACGGCGACGATCTCTACTACATCCATCAGGGCGGCGGCCTGCTGCGCACGCTCATGGGCGACGTGGCGTTTGGACCCAAGGACTACCTGCTGGTGCCCCGCGGCGTCACCCACCGCTTCATCCTCGACGAGGGTGGGCCGCAGCACTGGCTGTGCTTGGAGCTGCTGGGTGATTTTCACGTCCCGAGGCAGTTCCGCAACGAGACAGGCCAGCTTCGGATGGACGCGCCGTACAGTCACCGGGACTTCCGCCGGCCGGTCTTTGAGGGCGCGCGCGACGAGGGCATCCGCACCACCGTGGGTAAGCGCGACGGCGTCTTCACCGAGTACACCCTGGCGGCCAGCCCACTCGACGTCGTGGGCTGGGACGGGACGGTGTGGCCCTTCGCCTTCCCGATCCTGGCGTTTCAGCCCAAGACCAGCTCGGTCCACCTGCCGCCGACGATTCACGGCACCTTCGCCACGCGCGGCGGGCTCGTCTGCAGCTTCGTCCCGCGCCTCGTCGACACGCACCCGGACGCCATCCCCTGCCCCTACCCGCACCAGGCGGTGCACTGCGACGAGACCATCTTCTACTGCGACGGGAACTTCACGTCGCGGCGCGGCGTGGGGCCGGGGTCCATAAGCTACCACCCGATGGGGACGATGCACGGCCCGCACCCGGGCGCCTACGAGGCGAGCATCGGGCAGCGCGAGACGACCGAGCTGGCGGTGATGCTGGACACCTTTGCGCCGCTGCGCGTGACCAGCGCCGCGAAGGCCATCGAGCAGGCCGGCTACCACGCGAGCTTCGTGCCCTAGCCGAGCGCCGCGGAGGCGGATCGGCCGGACCGGCGCCCGTCAGGCCGAGAACTCGGACTCGCGGGCGACATACTCTCGCCAGGCCTCGCCCTTGGCGTCGTCGTCGATGTGCTCGATGCGAATGCCGAGGCCGCCGCCCTCCGTCGCGGTCATCGCCGGCATCGCCCAGACGACCTCGCCGGCCAACTTCACGTTGAAAGGCTTGGCGTGCATCGCGACGGGATAGCCCACCACGACCCGCGTGCCCACGGGCGGCAGGGCCTCACTGGCGAGCAGATAAATACCGCTGAAGCTGATGTTGTAGGCCTGGGCGCGGAAGGTGTCCGTCCCCACGCGCACCACGACGGGCACCCGGACGACCACACGCTGCTCGCGCCGCTCGGAGTGCTGAACCACGCCGGTCGAGCGGCTGACCGGCCCCGCGGGCCGGGGCGTGGCCCCTCGGGTGGCGCGGAAGCCGTAAAACATCCCCCCCGCGCCCTCTTTGTAGGCGCTGGGATCGGGCGACGCCACGCCGACGAACTCCGTGAGGAAGCTGGCGAGGCAGTCCTTGCCGCCGACGCTGTGGAGCGCGAGGTAGCGCACCTCGATGACCGTGCGGCCGTCGAACTCCTTGCACTCATCGACCGCGGTCATCACGCGGACCGCGCCCGGGGTGCCCCCCACATGCCGAAACGCCATCTTCAGCGTCCCGCCCGGGGTCACGACGCGCTCGACGTGCAGCCGCATCCCCTCCGCCGTCTTGCGGAGGATCTTGGCAGGCACGTCGCCGGTCTCGAGGAGCAGCGTGCAACTATCTTCGGTTTTGGTGGTCGTCGATGCCATGGCCCGACCATAGCACGCGATCCGGGGCCGTCAAACGCGCTGAGGCGCGCCGCGTAGGCGATTGAGGCCGAGTCGACTACTGAAACGGGTGCGGATACTCGGGCGTGACCCGCGGACCGCCATCGGCGCCTACGGCCGGCTCAAAGGCGCCGGTCGGCCAGACCTCCCAGAGATCGCCCGTGTCGAGCACCACGTCGCCCACTTTGGCGATCAGATTCCCGAACAGCCAGATGCGCACGGTGGCTACGCTGGGTCCGAATCCATAGCTCGACCAGCAGTGGACACCGATCGTGTAGCGCTCGCCTTTGAGCGGCAGCGGGAACTCGATCCGCTCGGGGCCCTTGCCATCCGGGTCCTCGATGGTCAGGCGTGGATCGTCCGCGTCGCCCGGGAGGCCCCAGTCGGGCGAGGTGTCGTACCAAAACAGGTCCTGCTCGAAGTCGAACCAACTGTCGGGCAGGCCGTCGCCATCATAGTCTGGCTGGGTCCCGCGGCCGTTGTGCATGTGGAGATCGAGGTCCGCCCCGACGCCCGGCCCGACGTCCTGCTGGTTCGGATCGCCCGGCGTGTCCCAGGTGACCTCGACGACGAGGGGCGTCTCTTTTTTGACCTCGACGATCCACTGCGCCGTGCTGCAGCCGGGGATGACCTTACCGTCGACCTCGTCGAAGACCTTCAGCTCGACCTTGTACGCGCCGAGCGTCGTCACCGGCCCGTAGGTGAACGCCTCCGACGAGGAGTTCGGCGTCAGGGGCAACACCGGCGCGCCGGCGGGCCCGGTGACGCCCCAGGAGAAGATCGTCGGCTTGCCGCCGGGGGCGAAGCTCTTGGAACCATTGACGAATAGCGTGGTGCCGGGCCCGACAAAGTGCCCCTCTTCCACGTCGATGACCGCTTGAGGGCAGCCGGTCGCGCTGGCGAACCCGCGCACCGGGATGTTGATGAGCGGGTTGAAGCCGGAGGCGAAGCTCAGCAGCGCCGTCGCGGCCACGGGCGTCCCGTCGGCGCCGATCGGGCTGGCGAACTGCGGCGCGTAGCGAACCCGGACGGTGATGGTCTCGCCGCCCTGAAGCGTCCACGGCATCGGGCCCGGGCCAGGGGAGAGATCCAACGTGAAGGGCGAGCTGGCGGGCGCCGCGAGCGCTGCCGAGTCCACGGTCACCGGGAGGGTGCCGCAGGAGATGATCTTCACGTCGCGCGAGTGCTGGCTGCCGACGTAGGCGCCGCCGAAGTCGATGAAGCTCGGCTGGATCTGAAGGCAAGGCGACGAGCCCACGCCGAGCATGGGCACGCTGACCTGGGCGCCGTTGCCGGCGTTGGACTCGAAGAAGAGCGCGCCCTTTTTGAGGCCCGGGAAATCGGTGGCGAAGCGCACCACGAAGGTGGTCGACTCGCTCGGCTCCACCGTGCGCGGCAGGGTCCCGATGAGCTGGAAGTAGGGGTCGCCGGTGAACACACGTCCGGTCAGCTCAAGGGTGGCGATGCCGATGTTGTGTACCGTCAGCTCGCGCTCCGAGAAGACGCCGGGCAGCACCGAGCCCATGTCCAGCGACTTCGGCTGAAACGAGATGAGCGGCAGGTCGCTGATGTCCTCGGGGTCGATGGGGATGACCTCGTTGGACGCGATGGTCTCGCCGTGGGCCTGGCCGTCGAAGGGGGTGGCGGTGCACGCGTAGCGCTTGCCAGCCTTCAGCGGCGGCTGTAACGCCGCGGAGGTGGCCCCGGCGATGGGCTGCCCCTCCAATGTCCAGGCGTAGGTCAGGGAGATGGCGTCGGCGTCCGCGTCTTCGCGTTCACCGGCCGTGCAGACCAACAGGGTCTTCGTGTCGGCGTCCTTGGGCTCCAGCGCCACGCCGTCCACGCTGGGCGGGGAGTTGGCGACGACCACCTCGGCGGCGACCACCGGGCCTTCAGCCACGCCGTCGAAGGCCCGGACCTCCACGCGCCACGTCTCGCCGCGGTGGGTGACCTGGGGGGGGATCTCGAGGCCCGAGTGCATCGTCAGCGCGGAGTCCTTGTACCAGCGGGCGAGATAGCTGACCGGCTCGGGTCCACCGTCGGGGTCGACCGCCTCCTTGGCGATCTTGACGCGCAGGACGTCCACGGTCGTCGGCGACGCCGGCTCGAGCGCGATCTCGGCCACCCCGGGGGCGGTGTTTGGGCCCCCGAGCTCCATGTCGAGCGTGGGCAGGTCACCCGCGGTGTCGCGGTCCGTGTCCGACGCGCCGCGGTCGGGGACCTCGACGACCGCCGCGCAGGCTGCGCCGAGGCCCAACGCGAGGGCGAGCGCGAGGCCGCCGAGCCGTGAGCGCGACCGATGGATTGTGAGAGACGGGGGGCCGTTTGCGATCATGGTACAGAGGGTGCCGCGTGGGCTCGCCGAGGTCCAGTGCCGAGCGAACGGAAGGGGTTCGAGGGAGAGTCGTGGCTTGCGCAAACGCCACCTTCGGGGCAACCTCCGGGCCATGAACACTGGGCTCGACAGACTCTCGGCCGGCTTCGATCACGGCCTCGCTGGACGGCGCGTCGCGCTGCTCTGCAATCACACCGCCGTCGATCTCTGGGGCCGCCACGCCGCGCAGATCCTCCCGACGGTGCGCGGCGTCGAGCTCGTGCGCCTGCTGGCGCCGGAGCACGGGCTCTGGGGCACCCACCAGGACATGGAACCCTACGTGGCCGCCGGCGAGCTGGACCCCGTGTTCGGCGTGCCGGTGATGAGCCTCTACGGCGCGGACCGCGCGAGCCTGCGCCCGTCGCCTGAAGCGCTCGCCGGCATCGACGCCCTGGTCTACGACATCCAAGACATCGGCGTCCGCTACTACACATACGCCGCGACCCTGGCCCTGGCCATGGAGGCCGCGGCCGAGGCGGGCGTCCCCGTCTTCGTGCTGGACCGCCCCAACCCCATCGGCCCCATGCGCGAAGGCCCGCTCCTGAAGCCCGGCTTCGAGAGCTTCTGCGGGTTGGAGGCCGGGCTGCCCGTGCGCCACGGCCTGACCGTCGGCGATCTGGCCCGCTGGCACCGGGCGCGGCGGGCGCCAGGCTGCGAGCTGCACGTCGTGCCGGCAGACCGCCGCGCCACCCTCCCGTGGGTCCCGCCGAGCCCCAACATGCCCACCCGCGAGGCGGCCGCGGTCTACGGCGGCATGTGCCTGCTCGAGGGCACGACGCTCTCCGAAGGGCGAGGCACCACCACGCCGTTTCAGCTCTTCGGCGCACCCGGCATCGACCCGGTGAGGCTGGTCGACCGGCTGCGCGGCGAGGACTGCCCCGGCGTCGACTTCATAGCCCGCGTCTTCCGCCCCGAGTTCGGCAAGCACAAGGGCCAGCTCTGCGGCGGCGCCACGATCCGCGTGTTCGACCTGAGCTGCCTGCAGGCCGTGCGCCTCGGCGTGTTGGTGCTGGACGCGGTTCGCCAGGTGGCGCCCGAGGCCCTGACGTGGCGCACGGACGCCTACGAGTTCGTGACCGACGTGCCGGCCATCGACCTGCTCTGGGGCTCCGCCGGGCTGCGCGAGACCCTGGACGCGGGCAAGCCGGTCACGCCGCTGCTGGACGCCGCCGCCGCGGAGGCCAAAGCCTTCCACCCGTGAGCAGCGCTCCCGCCACCCGCCGAGTCGCCCTCTACGGTGGCAGCTTCGACCCGCCGCACACCGCCCACGTGCTGGCCGCGACCTGGGTGCTCTGCCGCGCGCCCGTGGACGCCCTCTGGCTCATCCCGGCCTACGCGCACGCCTTCGGCAAGGCGATGGCCCCCTTCGACGAGCGCGCCGCGATGCTGCGGCTGGCCATGGCGCACCTGGGCCCCTCGGTGCGCGTCGACCCGATCGAGGCCACGCTCGCCCAGCCGAGCTACACCGTGCAGACCGTCGACGCGCTGCGCCAGCGGGAGCCGGGCACGCGCTTCACCTGGCTGATGGGAACCGACGCCTACGCCGAGCGCGAGCGGTGGCACGACTTCGCGCGGCTGGACTCCATGGTCGACCTCCTCCTGGTCGGCCGCGACGGCCAGCCGGACCCCGAGGGCGCCGAGGTCCCGGTCCACCTGCCCGCCATCGCGTCCAGCGACATAAGGCGCCGCCTGCGCGATGGCCTCCCCGTCGCCCACCTGCTGCCGGCGCCCGTCTACGAGCACATCGCGGCCCGCGGCCTCTATCGATGAGCCCGGCGTCCGCCCCGCGCGTGGGCATCGTCGGCCGCGGCCGGGCGGCCACGACCCTGGCGCCGCGCCTCACCCACGCCGGCATCCCCCCGGCCTGGTGGTGGTCACGCGGTGAGCCCGGCTCGCCCGCCGATCTCCCCCAGGCCGACGTGGTCCTGCTGGCCGTCCCCGACGCCTCCATCGCGCTCGCCGCCCGCGCACTCGCCAAACGCCCAGGCGCCGCCGAGGAGATCTGGCTACACCTCGCCGGATCCCAGCCCGCCGCCCTGGCCCGCGTGGCCGCCGGCACGCCCCGCGCCGCCGGCCTCTTTCACCCCCTCGCCGCGCTCCCCGGCCCCTCGGCCGCGCCCGATCTCCTCCGCGGCGCCACCGCCGGGCTCGCCGGCGACCCCGACGCCGTCGCCGCCGGCCGCCGCCTCGCCCAGGCCCTGGACATGCGCCCGCTCGTCCTCGACCCCACGACCCAGCCGCTCTATCACGCGGCCGGCGTGACCGTGGCGGGCCACCTCACCGCCCTTTACTCCCAGGCCATCGCGATGCTCAGCGCCACCGGGATGAGCGCGGACGAAGCCCGGCGCGCCCTGAGCGCCCTCGCCCTCAGCGCGCTGAAAAACCTCGACAGCGCCACGCCGTCCGAGGCGATCACCGGCCCCATCACCCGCGGCGACGTCGCGACCGTCCGAGCCCATCTGGCCCAGCTCGAAGCCCTCGACCCGCACCTCGCGCACACCTACCGCTGCCTGGGCCTCACCGCGCTGGACCTCTCGCGCACAGCGCTCAGCCCGGCGGACGCCGAAGCCCTCGAGGCCCTGCTGAAGCGTGCCTGATCAGTGCCCACCGAGGGTCAGCACCGCGTCCTTACCGCCCAGGTGCTTGAGCCGGCGATAGAGCGTCGGTCGCGAAAACCCCAAGACCTCCGCGGCCGCCGCGACGTCGCCATCCAGGAGGCTCAGCGCGCGCCGGATGAGCGCCAGCTCCACCGATTCGTGGTCCGGCAGCTCGTCGACGCGCCGAAAGAGCAGCTCAAAGGCCCGCTCCAGCGAGACATCGGCCGCCGGCTCCCTCAGACGGTCCTCGAGCCTGCCCAGCCGCGTCGCCTCGAGCACCTGGCGCGGCAGGTCGGCCATCGACAGGCGCTTGCCGCTGCTGATCGCCACCGCCCGGCT
>CAZNZH010000201.1:0-8839 GCA_964577445.1 uncultured Myxococcales bacterium | reverse complement strand
ATCCTGGTCTGGCTCTCCGCGCCGATAGCGCTCTTCATCGGCGGCATCGGCGCGGTGTCCGTCTTCAAGGCCGTCTACGTGGACAAGCGCGAGCTGACCTGCGCGTGCGCCGGCGGCTCAAGCAAGGTGCCTCTAGGCATCGTGTCGCTGAGCGAGAACCTCGCCATGGTGGGCATGGCCATCTGGATGATCATGAAGACCGCCTCCTGAGCCGCTCAAGGTGGCACGCTGTTTGCTGTCAACTCGGGACATAAGCCGCTCGGTGACTGAGTTATGAGCAGGGCGAGAGGCTCCAACCCATCACGGAGGATGGCCGCCATGTCCGCACACACCGAACCGAACAATTCCCTGGCCGACACGCCGCTGGTCAGCGTGACCGAGCAGCAAGCCGCCGACCTCAATGATCTCATCGCGCTGGACTATGACGCGCTCGGCGCCTACGAGGCGGCCGTGGAGCGGGTCGACAATATCGAGCTCAAGGACAAGCTGGACCAGTTCAAGGCCGACCAGCAGCGGCACATCGACGAGTGGTCCAGCCTGGTGTCGGGCAGCGGCTTTTCGCCGGCGACCTCGGGCGACGCGAGGCGGCTGCTGGAGCGGGGCAGGGTGGTCATCGCCAAGATCGCCGGGGACAGGGGCGTACTCCGCGCCATCCGCTCCAACGAGCAGACGACGAAGCGGAAATACGAGGACGCGCTGGCGAATGAGCACTTTCGGGATCGCCCGGACGTGAAGCTGCGCATGGTGCGCAACCTCGGGGACCAGCGGCTGCACCGCATGTGGCTTGGACTGTAGTGTCAGACCCCCACACCCCACACTTGGGAATTGGCCCAAAATAAACACGTCATCTTCGCGGCGGATCCATCCCCATCAACGCGTCCTCGAAACCTCGGAGTATCCAGATACACCTTCGGGTTTCGCGAACGCGTTGATGGGGCGTCTCCTTGCGCCGATGCCGCATTTACTCTAGGCCAGTTCCCTATCGCGCCAAGTGCGGAGTGTGGGGGAGGGCTGGCGAGAGCCGCTGACTCGAGGTCGACCCTGCAAGGGCCCGCGGCTATAGTGGGGACATGAGCCAAGTCGCAGAAAACGTGCGCGTTCCGACCTACGCCGACATCGAGGCGCTGCCGCCTCACGTCGTCGGGGAAATTCTGGGCGGTGAGCTGGTGGTGAGCCCGCGACCGGCGGCGCCGCACGCGACGGCGGCGTCGGTATTGGGCGCATTGATCGGTACGCCCTTCGAGCTCGGCAGAGGCGGACCTGGCGGCTGGCGGATTGTCGACGAGCCGGAGCTCAGCTTGGCCGTGGACCCCCGCTTCGACCCGGTGGTGCCGGATCTCGCCGGGTGGCGGATCGAGGTGATGCCGGAGCGGCTACTGACGGCGCAATTTCACATGGTGCCGCAGTGGGTCTGCGAGGTGCTGTCGCCGAGCACGCAGCTTCGCGACCGCACGCTGAAGCTCCCGTTTTACGCCCGCGCCGGGGTGCAGCACCTGTGGTTCATCGACCCGCTCGGCGAGACCCTCGAGGTGTACGCGCTCGAAGGCGAGCGTTGGGTGGTGGCCGGCATGTACGGTGGCGATGACGTTGTGGCTGCCGAGCCTTTCGGCGCTGTCCCGCTTGAACTTTGCTGGCTCTGGGGCCGCCGCCCCGCGACGGAGGGCGGGGCGTGAAGCCGCCCGACCCGAAGTCGCGGCAGCCGCTGACAGGGTGCTTCACTGAGCGGACCGAGCGGGGCGCCGGTTGCCGAGGGGGAGTCCGCGCCGTACCGAGTCTCCGTCCATCATGCGCGGCTGCTCCCTGGGATCGACCCGGACCGGTTCAATCCGTTGGCGGACGAGCTTGAAGACGAAGAGGCGCTCCGGCGGATGGGCCTCTGAGCGTCGCGACGCGGTGGTGCTCCCGGAAGCTCGAAGCTGACCATCGAAGCACAGCCCGAGATCGGGCGGCGGCACCTGGGACAATGCCGTGGTCGCGCGGCTGTGCTATGACCCGCGGCGGCTCGGGCAGCGGGAGGACGGCTTGGGGGTCGATGACTACGGCGACGCGGATATCCGTGTTCTCGAAGGGTTGGAGGCGGTTCGGCTGCGGCCGGGCATGTACATCGGCTCGACCGGGACGCGGGGGCTGCACCACCTCGTCTACGAGATCGTCGACAACGCCGTCGACGAGGCGCTCGCCGGGCACGCCAAGCTCATCGAGGTGCGCCTGGAGTCCAACGACACCGTGGTCGTGCGCGACGACGGGCGCGGCATCCCCACGGGCATCAACGCGGAGACCGGGCGGCCGACGGCTGAGGTGGTCTTCACCAAGCTCCACGCGGGCGGCAAGTTCGGTGGCAGCGGCTACAAGGTCTCCGGCGGTCTGCACGGCGTCGGCGCGTCGGTGGTCAACGCGCTGAGCTCGTCGATGGAGGTGGAGATCTGGCGCGACGGCAGGGCGTTCAGTCAGAGCTACGCGCGCGGCGTGCCGTTGACGGACCTGGTGGAGACCGGCGGGACGCGGCGGCGCGGGACCCAGGTGCGCTTTCGGCCCGACTCGCAGATCTTTCAGGCGACGCGGTTTTCGGTCGAGATCCTCGGAAATCGGCTGCGGGAGCTGGCGTTTCTCAACCCCGGCCTGGCGATCCGGCTCGAAGACCAGCGGGCGACGCCCGAGGAGGTGACGGTCGACGGGGAGGAGGCCGCCGAGCGCTTCGACACGACCTTCAATTACCCAGGCGGCGTCGGGGATTTCGTCAAGTATCTCAACGAGAACCGCGCGGCGATTCACGAGCCCATCGTGTTCCGCGGCAAGTCGGGCGACATCGAGGTCGAGATCGGCCTGCAATATAATGATGGGTACTCCGAGAGCATCGCGAGCTTCGTCAACTGCATCAACACCATCGAGGGCGGGCAGCACGAGACGGGCTTCAAGACCGCGCACACGCGGGTGATGAACGAGTACGCGCGGAAGCTCGGGATCTGGAAGAAGAAGGACAACCTCACCGGCGACGACGTGCGCGAGGGGCTGGTCGCGGTCATCAACCTGCGGATGACCCACGTCGAGTTCGAGGGGCAGACCAAGTCGAAGCTGGGCAACCCCGAGGCGCGGGCGGCGGTTGAGGAGGTCACCAGCAAGCACCTGGCGGCGTTTTTGGAGGAGAACCCGAAGGTCGCCAAGCTCTTGTTGGAGACGGCGGCGCGGGCGTCGTCGGCGCGTGACGCGGCTCGGAAGGCGAGGGCGGCGGTGCGCACGGGGAAGTCCTCGAAGACGCGGACCTCGCTCGAGGGGAAGCTGACGCGGTGTGCGAGCCGAATCGCCGAGGAAAACGAGGTCTTCATCGTCGAGGGGGACTCGGCCGGGGGCAGCGCCAAGCAGGCGCGCGACCGGATTCATCAGGCGATCCTGCCGCTGAAGGGCAAGCCCCTGAACACCGAGAAGGCGACGCTGGCGAAGGTCCTGGCGAATAAGGAGATCCTGGCGATCGTGCAGGCCATCGGCGCGGGCATCGGCAGTGAGTTCGACCTGGCCGAGGCGAACTACGGGCGGGTCATCATCCTGGCCGACGCCGACGACGACGGGGCGCACATCCGCTGCCTGCTGCTGACGTTTTTCTACCGCTTCATGAAGGAGCTCATCATCGCCGGGCGGGTGTTCATCGCGCAGCCGCCGCTGTTCAAGGTCGAGCGGAAGGTGAAAAAGCGCATCGAGGTGAAGTACTGCTGGTCGGTCGAGGAGATGGCCGCGACGACTGAGAAGTGGGGGCGCGGGGCGGTGGTGCAGCGCTTCAAGGGGCTGGGCGAGATGGACCCCGACCAGTTGTGGGAGACCACGATGAACCCGGCGACGCGGACGCTGGTGCGGGTGGAGCTGGAGGACGCGGCGACCGCCGAGCGGCAGGTGACCGTGCTGATGGGGAGCCGACCGGAGCTGCGCAAGACGTGGATCGCCGCGAACGTGCGCTTCGGTGAAGACGGCGACGGGCCGGAGGCCGAAGAGGACATCGAAGACTCCGCGGGCGGCGGGTTCGTGGCCGCCGACGGTGCGGACATTCAGGAGGCGTCGCCGTGAGTGACGACAAGGGCGGCTCGGGCAAGAGCGCAAAGCGTGTGCAGCACATCGGGTTCGCGACGGAGCTGGGGGCGGCCTTCGGGCGCTACGCCGAGAAGGTCATCTTGGACCGCGCCATCCCGGACATCCGCGACGGGCTGAAGCCGGTGCAGCGGCGCATCGTGTACGCGATGTTCGACGCGGGGAACACGGCGGATAAGCCTTACAGGAAGGCTGCGAAGACCGTCGGCGACGTGATGGGCAACTATCACCCGCACGGGGACTCGGCGATTTACGAGGCGCTGGTGCGGATGGCGCAGCCTTGGAAGATGCGCTACCCGCTCATCGACGGGCACGGGAACTTCGGGTCCATGGACGACGACCCGCCCGCCGCCATGCGCTACACCGAGGCGCGGCTGAGCCCCATCGCCGAAGAGTTCATGCGGGATCTCGGCAAGGACACGGTGGCGTGGAAGCCGAACTTCGACGAGAAGACCCTCGAGCCGGTGGTGCTGCCCAGCGGGTTTTTGAACCTGCTGGTCAACGGCACCAGCGGCGTGTCGGCCGGGTTCGCGACCGATATCCCCAGCCATAACCTGGGCGAGGTGATGGACGCGGCGCTGGCGCTCTTGCGCGACCCGACGCTGACGACGAAGGCGCTGATGGGCTACGTCAAGGGGCCGGATTTCCCGACGGGCGGCATCCTGATGGGCGCGGCGGGGCTTGAGGACGCCTACGAGACGGGGCGCGGGAAGGTGGTGCTGCGGGCGCGGCACACGGTGGAGCGGCAGCGGGATGGCAAGGATCTGCTGGTCTTTGGCGAGATCCCCTACAACGTCATCAAGAGCGAGCTGGTGCGGCAGCTCGACGCGCTGCGGCTCGACAAGGAAGTGCAGGGTGTGCTGGACGTGCGCGATGAGAGCGACCGCGAGGGGCTGCGCATCGTGGTGGAGCTGTCCAAGCAGGCGGACACGGACGGCGTGCTGGCCTACCTGCTGAAGAAGACGGATCTGCAGATCAACTACCACTTCAACATGGTGACCATCGCGCGCAACACGCCGCGGCAGGTGGGGTTGCTGCCGATCTTGCGGGCCTTCGTCGAGCACCGGCGCGAGGTGGTGCGGCGGCGCAGTCGCTACGACCTGGACCGGGCGGAGGTGCGGCTGCACGAGGTCGAGGGCCTGATCCGGGCCGTCGACATGCTCGACGAGATCATCCGGCGGATTCGGGCCTCCGATGACCGGGCGGAGGCGCGCGAGGCCATCTGCGACCTGGGGTTCACCGTGGACCAGGCGGAGGCGATCTTGGAGCTGCGGTTGGCGCGGCTGACGAACTTGCAGATCGTCCAGTTGACCGAGGAGCGCGACCAGTTGCTGGGGCTCATCGGCACGCTGGAGGCGATCCTGGCCGACCCGGCGATCTGCGACAAGGTGGTCGCCGACGAGCTGAAGACGGTGCGGGACCGCTACGCCGACGCGCGGCGGACGACGATTCAGGACGAGGTGGAGCGGCTGGAGGTCGCCCTCGAGGTGGTCGTGAAGCCGCAGGACGTGGTCGTCGGCGTCACCGACCAGGGCTACGTGAAGCGGGCGTCGCTGGCGTCCTTTCAGGCGTCGGGCGGTGACCGCAAGAAGAGCGGCGTGCGCCCGGGTGACCGGATGCACGAGGTGGTGCTGACGAACACGACGCACACGGTGCTGGTGATGAGCGCCAGCGGGCAGTGCTATCCGCTGCCGGTGCACCAGATCCCGGAGCAGAAGTGGGCCGATGTGGGCACCGCGCTGGTCAACGTCTGCGGCATCGACAAGGACGACCCGGTGGTCGGTGTCATCTCGCGGTCGGACTTCCCCGAGGACCGGTACTTCCTGATGGTGACCGAGGGCGGCGCGGTGAAGTCCACGCCGATGAGCGAGTTCGCCAGCTCGCGCTCGACGGGGCTGGTGGCGATCAAGCTCGCGGACGGCGACCGGCTGTCGCGGGTGATGGAGACCGACGGCGCGGGCGAGCTGATACTGATGACGACCCTCGGTCGCGGCATCCGGTTTGGCGTCGACGAGGTGAGCGTGCAGGGGCGGTCGGCGCGTGGCGTGGCGGGGATGCGCACCGACACCGACGACGCGGTCCAAGACGTGGTGTTGGTGCCCGAGCCGAGCGATGAGCTCCTGTGCGCGGTGTTCACCGAGTCGGGCAAGGCGAAGCTGACGCCGCTGTCGGATTTCCCGAAGCAGAAGCGCGGCGGCAAGGGCGTGCGGGTCATCGTGGCGCGGGCGAAGGCGCCGCACCGCTGCAAGTCGATCCACATCTGCGTGCCCGAGGACAGCTTTGAGGTCGTGGACACCCAGGGGCTGGAGCACCCGGTGGAGGCGGTTCGCATCCCGATCACGCGGCGCGACGGCAACGCGTGGACCATGGTGAACCTCAAAGGCGGCGCCCAGGTCGCGCTGGTCGAGCACCGCCCCGTGTTGCCGCCGCTGGACGAGGCGGCCGCCTCCGCCGCGTCGGACGACGAGCAGGAGTAGCCGCGCGGGTTGGGCGGCGCGGCGCGGCGCGGCGTGGCGAGTGGGGCATTGGGCGACGGGGTGGTGCGCCCCACGGGGCACGCTGCCTCGCGCGCCGCGCCCCGGTCGCGTGGGCGAACCCTCGATTCGCCTGATCCTACCTCGGTAAATCGCTTGTGAGCCTGTGCTGGCACGGCGGGTGCAACCGCTGTGAGCGCGACTCAAGTCGCACGAGCCGTACCGGGCCTACCTGCCCGGCCCGCGCCGAGGAGGGAACCGTCATGAGAACCACGATTGTAGCCACGCTGCTGGTCGCCGGAGCGTCGATGGGGGCATGCGCCACCACCGCGGTGTCATCGGAGCGCTCCGCAGCGCCACGGGCGGCGATCTCCGCCGCAGAAGAGGCTGGCGCAGAGGAGATCCCGGATGCGCGGCTTCACCTGAAGATGGCCAAAGACCAGATCGCGAGCGCTGAGACCGCCCTCAAGAAGGGCAACTCGGACAAGGCGAAGCGGTTGCTTGAGCGCGCGACGGCCGACGCCGAGCTGGCGCTTGAGCTCGCCCGACTGGAGTCCACGCGCGTCCACGCGCGGGAAGCCTGGCGCGAGGTCAAAGAGCTTGAGCTCAAGACCCAGCCCACAACAGCACCTTAGACCCAACAGATTTTGAGGAGGACACGATATGAGATCGACAATCACGATGTTGGGCGGCTTGGCCGGGCTGGCCGTAGCTGCGTCGCTGGCCGCGTGCGCAGGGACGGCTCCCCACGAGCTGACCGAGGCGCGCTCGGCGTATATGCAAGCGGAGGCAGGGCCGGCGGCGAAGTTCGCCCCCGACGACCTCTTGGTCGCGAAGCAGGCGCTGCAAGAGGCCGAGAAGGCCTTCGACGACAAGGGCGCCGGGTCGTTGACCACCGACAAGTCTTACGTGGCGATGCGGAAGGCCGAGAAGGCGACGCTCATCGCTGAGCGGTTGCAGGAGGAAAAGCGCATCGCGGAGGCCCAACAGGCGCAGCTCACGGTGGGCAAACGGGCAGCCGGTAAGCTGGGGCAGACTCGGGACCAGCTCGCCGAGCAGTCGACGGCCCTGAGCGAGGCGCGGACGGAGGCGGACGTCGAGCGCGCGAAACGGCTACAGGCCGAGGCCGAGGCGAAGCGCGCGACCGACGCGCTGAAGAAGTGGGCTCAGGTCATCGAGGACGAGCGCGGGCTGGTGATCACGCTGTCGTCGGGGATCTTGTTCGAGAGCAACAAGTCCGCGCTTCGGGCCGCGTCGTCAGCGCGCCTGGATGAGGTCGCGGCGCTGCTCAACCAGAGCCCGGAGCGAAACGTGCGCGTGGAGAGATTCACCGATTCGCGGGGCTCCGACAGCGCGAATCGCAACCTGAGCGTGGCTCGGGCGGAGGCGGTCCGCGCGTATCTGGTCAGCCGCGGCGTCGAGCCGTCGCGCGTCTCTGCGGTCGGCTTCGGTGAAGAGCGGCCGGTCGCCAGCAACGACTCGGTCGAGGGCCGCGCCAACAACCGCCGCGTGGAGATCGTGCTCACACCCCTGGTCATTCAGGGCGAATAAGCGCTGATACGTCGGCTCCCCGGGCGTTGACCTCACTCGCTGCGGCGCGTGGCGGGGTCTCGCCGGGGGGCGTCGGCGTCTTCGGACGGGTGCTCGCCATCGCGGCTCGCGGCGGGCGGGCATTGCCCGTTTGGGGAGCCGGCGCCGAGGTCGGCGGTGAGGATGAGGTCTGCGAGGCGGACGGGCACGCTGCGCCGGTATGCGGGATCGCCATGGTCCAGGGCGCCGGTCGGGTGGGAGAAGCCGAGGACGTGCAGGGTCTCGTGGACGAGCGTGGCAGCGAGCTCGCGCGCAGACGCCGGGCCGCGGAGGTAGGTGCGCTGAAACACCACGGCGTCTGAGTCTTCGGGGGCGTATGCGCGTACGCCATCGATCTCGCTCAAGGCGTGGCAGGTGTCGCCGTGGCCGTCGTCGAGGACCAGGACGGCGACCTGGCGACGGCCGGTGACGAGGCGGATCAGCGCTTCGGACCCCGCGGCGGGGTCTCGCACCCACGCGTCGGCGCTGCGACGGACCCAGTCCCGCGGTGTGAGGACGTGGCGGGCGAACTCCGGCGAGTCCAGGGCGAGCGAGGCGAGGGCGGCGGCGGCTTCGAGCCGGGTGCGCTCCGTGGGGTCGGCGGCGACGAGGCGGCACCCGCGACGCGCGACCCAGGCGGCCTCGCCGACCCATGGGGGCGAGGCCAGCGCCGCCGCCGCCGGGAGCTTGAGGTGGATGCCGGCGACGCGCGGGGTCCCCAG
>CAZNZH010000200.1:0-8840 GCA_964577445.1 uncultured Myxococcales bacterium | reverse complement strand
TCAGTGTGAGGTCCGCTGGCAGCGCCTCGAGCAGCTCGACAACGTCGAGTGCCAGCCGGGCATGGGCGTGCGCTTCCTGTCGCTGTCGCCCACGGAGGCCGACGCCATCAACGACTTCCTCCGCCTGCGCGAAACGCTCTTCTACGACGACGAGGACTAGGAGGGCCGCGCCTCGGAGCCGGTCGTCTCATAGGGTCTCGCGGTCCGAAAGGTCTGCGCCAGCGAGGGCGGGGCCGCTTGGGGTTCGCGCGATTGGGGGAGCGCAAAGGGGCCGTGGTGGTCGATGAACTCGGCCACCGCGCGCTCGACGCGCTCCGGCACCTCCAGGGGCGCGGTGTGGCTGCCGCCTTTCAGGAGCACGAAGGTCGACGTGGGCAGCGCTTCGGCCATGGCCTCCGCCAAGCGCGAGGGGGTGAACCCGTCGCTGTCGCCGGCCACCACGAGCATCGGCTGGATGATGCGGTGTAGCCACGGGTCCGCGGTGCGCGAGGCGACGTCGTGGAGCATCCGGGTGAAGAGATCCGGGGGCATCGTCGCGAAGTGCTCGAGGTAGGGCATGAAGTCCTCGCGACGGATGAGCTCGCGGTTGAGCTCGGTGTAGGTCGCGACGCGAAAGGACAGCTCCGTCGGCATCAGGCGGCGAAGCGCCGAAGAGACCTCGGCGGCGTAGCGCTCGGTGAAGCTCTTGATGCTCGGCAACAGGCGCATGCCCAGGTCGGTGTCCTTGAAGGTGTCGAGCAAGCGGCCGCTCGCGCCGCAGAGCAGCACGCCGGCCTGCACGAGCTCCGGGGTGCGCAGGGCCATCTCCAAGATGACCTGGACGCCCATGGAGTGGCCGAAGGCGACGGCGGGGCCGAGCTTCAGGCGCGTGAGCACCTCGGCGAGGTCCGCCGCGAGGTGGGGCAGGGTCACCGCCTCGGGATCGCGCGGCATGCCGGAGCGGCCGTGGCCCCGGTAGTGGACGTGCAAGACGCAAAAGCGCTGCTCCAGCCAGGGGCGCAGGTGCTTCCAAGCGAAGCCGTCGCACGAGATGCCGTCGCAGAGCAGCGCCGTCGGGCCGGCGCTATCGCCACTCAGCGTGTAGGCCAGCCGCGTGCCGTCGGCGACACGGAGCTGCTTCACTCGTAGATCCAGGTCAGCTTCACAAGCGCCGGAGCACCCGCGATGATGAGGTGGATCGGGTCGCCCGGCTTCACCAGCGGGTCAGAAGCGTCCTTGGCAAAGTGGACCTCGTAGAGGCGGTCGTGGAACTCCAGGTAGGAGAAGAGGCGCTTCCATGTGGGGTTCGTCTCGTCGAGCCGCTTCATCTTCGTGGGCCGAAGCGCGCGCCCGGCGTCGTTTTCCAGCCGCACGTCCCAGATGCCGGCTTTGGGGTCGAGGTCCTCCCAGTCCAGCGAGTTGGCGAAGCTGGCGACGATGACGACGTACTCGGTGGCGTCCTCCGCCAGCTCGGCCTCGAGCAGCGCGTCCCGTGAGGCCTTGTCGAGCGCGAAGATCTGGCCGTAGGCGTCGACGTAGGCCGCCCGAAACGCCGCCGTCTTCAGCGTCGCCTTCACGAAGAGCCGGCTCTCGAAGGTCTCGTAAGTCTCGACGCGCTTGGTCCAGCGGCGGCGCGACTTCTCGTAGTTGCGGAAGTCGCTGGCGCAGCCGGCCACCAGGCTCAGCGCCACGAGCAGCGCGACCCCAATCGCCAGGCCACGCCTCATGATTCGGGACCGCCCATGCCGGGGAAGTCGCGGCGCGTGTACATGGCCGTCACGGGGACCCCGGCGGCCTCGATGGCCTCGCGCCCGCCCTCCAAGCGGTCCACCAAGCAGAAGAGCGCGGCGACCTCCAGGCCGGCCTCGCGCAGCCGCTCGATGGCGCGCACGCTGGACGCGCCCGTGGTGATGACGTCTTCGAGGACCAGCGCCCGGGCGCCCGCCACCAGAGAGCGCGTGCCCTCGACGAAGGCCATCGTGCCGTGCCCCTTGGCCTCTTTGCGCACGAAAAACCCAGGGACCATCAGGCCGCGGCGGCGCGCCTGGAGCACGAAGGCGCAGGTCATCGGGTCCGCGCCCAAGGTCGGCCCGCCCACCGAGTCGATGGGGAAGCCCTGCTGTTGCCAGACGTCCACCAAGACCGTGCCGGTCAGCGCCATGCCGTCCGGGTGCAGCAGCGTCTGCTTACAGTCGACGTAGAAATCCGAGGTCTTGCCGCTGGACAAGACGACGTCTCGCCGCTCGAAGGATAGCTCGGTGAGCAGGGCGAGGAGTTCGGCTCTCGGTTGGCTCACGGGCGCCTCTCGGGGGTCTCGGGCTAGCCGCGGAGCGGCTCGCGCGCGTCATGGTCAACGGGCTCGTCGTCGGTCTCGACCACCTCGCCGTCCACTTCGCCGATCGGGTCGCTCTGGACCTCGCGGCCGGCGGCGGCTTCGACGGGCGCCGCCTTCTTGGGCGGCGTCTCGGCCCGGGGCGCGTCGTCGGCAGGCGCGGCGGAGCGGGTGCCACGCCCAGCACCCATCGCCCGCGGGGGCATGGCGCCCAGCTCGTCGACGTCCGGCACCTCGTCGCGCGAGGCGAGCGGCGCGCTCCGGCCGGGCGCCGGCGCGTCCCAGTCGTCCTTCGGCGCCGACTGTAGCGGCTTGGGCGCCCGGCGCGCTGCGCTCGAGCTCGCCGCCTCACGCGGGGAGGGCAAGCGCACCTCCACGCCGGTCGCCACCTGGCCCGAGATGCGCCCGCCCGCCCGCAACTTCATCCGGCGCGCGCGGATGCTGCCCTGGACCTGGCCGGTGCGCTCGATGATCAGGTCCTCCGACGCGTGGATGTCGCCGACCACGACGCCGTGAACGATCAGCGTCTTCACGAAGCACTCCGCCTCGACGTAGCCGCTGGCCTCGACGGTGAACGCGCGCTCCGACTCGAGCCGCCCGTAGAGCCGCCCGGCCAGGCTCACGTCCTCGCTGGCGCGAAACGTGCCGTCGACGCGCTGGTTCTCGGAGATGCGGGTTGGGGCGTCGGCCACGGTTAGCCCTGCATGTTGATGTTGCCCTTGAAGGCGGCCCCGTCGGCGATGAGCACGCGAGGTGCCCGAACGTCGCCCACGAGCCGCCCGCCGGACTTGATCTCGATCTTGTCGGTCGCGCTGACGTTGCCCTGCACCGTGCCGGCGACCTCGGCCGCCTGACACTGGATATCGGCCTCGACGCGCCCGCTGGCGGCCACGGTCACGGTGTCCTTGACCTCCACCCGCCCGCGGACGGTGCCGAGGATGGTGATCGAGTCGCTGCCCGTGATCTCACCGTCGATGACGATGTTGTTGCCGATAATCGTCTCAGCCATGTTCTGTCGCCTCGCGGGCCGGACCCGGGTGCGCTGCTACCAGCGTGCCTGCGCCGCGCGGTTGGTGCGCGGCGCCCCCTTCGGGAGGTCCAGCTCCATGTGGACGCGGCCCGTGAGCCGAGCGTCCGGGTGGATGGTGATGGTCGGCGCCGTCAGGTCGCCCTCGATGATGGCCCCGGGGCCCACGGTGAGTGTGCGCGCCGCGGTGGCGTTGCCCTGAAGTGTGCCCCAGACGCTGATGTTGGCGCCGCTGACCGGCGCGGCCACGCGGCCCGACGGGTTGACGACGAGGTCGCCCTCGAGCCGGATTTCGCCGTCGACGGCGCCGTCGACGCTGAGCGAACCGGTGCCGGTCACGCGTCCTTTGACTCGTGCGCCCGCCCCGACGACGTTTCCGGTCTCCCCGCTGGCCAATTCCGTGCCCTCCAGAAGCGCCGCTGGCGTAGCACCCGCTCGGAGATGGTGTCAAGGTGGCACATGCGGACGCGACCGCGGTTGCGGCGTTGCGGGCGCGGGCGGGGCTCGACGGGAGCGGCGCGGCGGGCCAGGATGGTGCGCGATGGACCATGACTACGACTTCCTGATCGTCGGCTCCGGGTTCGGCGGCAGCGTCTCGGCGATGCGGCTGTCCGAGAAGGGCTACCGGGTCGGCGTGCTCGAGGCCGGGCGGCGGTTTGGGCCCGAGGACTTCCCGAAGACGACGTGGAGCGCGCGGCGCTACCTGTGGGCGCCGCTTCTGCGCTGCTTCGGCATCATGCGCATGACGGTGTTCCGCGACGCGTTCGTGCTGTCGGGCGCCGGCGTGGGCGGCGGGAGCCTCGTCTACGCGAACACGCTGCTCATCCCGCCGGCGCGGGCGTTTCGCGACGCGCGCTGGCCGGCGGCGGAGGCGGACTGGCAGGCGGCGCTGGCGCCTCACTACCAGACGGCGCTGCGCATGCTGGGGGCGGTGAAGAGCGAGCACATCGCCGAGGGGGACCGCCTCTTGCTCGAAGCCGTCAGGGAGATCGGGCGCGAGCACACCTTTCAGGTCGCGACGGTCGGGGTGTACTTCGGCGAGGGGCCTGGCGTGGCGCACCCGGACCCGTTTTTCGGCGGCGAGGGGCCCGAGCGGCACGGCTGCACGCTGTGCGCGGGGTGCATGGTCGGCTGCCGCTATGGCGCGAAGAACACGCTGGACAAGAACTACCTGTGGCTGGCGGAGCGGCGCGGGGCCGAGGTGCACCCGCTGACGACGGTGGACGACATCCGGCCGCTCGAGGGCGGCGGGTTCGAGGTGTCGACCCATCGGTCGACGTCGCCGGTGTTGAAGCTCGGGAAGCGGCGGTTTACGGCGCGCCGGGTGGTGATGGCGGCCGGCGCCATCGGGACGACGAAGCTGCTGATGGAGTGTCAGGCGCGGGGCAGCCTGGGGCGCCTGTCGCCGCGGCTGGGCGAGTACGTGCGGACCAACTCCGAGGCGGTGCTGGGCGTCGAGTCCACGAAGCCGGGGGTCGACTACGCCAAGGGCATCGCGATTTCGGCCGGCGTTCACCCCGACGACGACACGCACATCGAGGCGGTGCGGTATAGCGCTGGCTCGGACATGCTGTCGCTGATAACGACCGCGATGACCGATGATGGCCCGCGCTGGCGGCGCTTGGTGCAGGCGGCGAAGCAGACCTTCCGGCACCCGGTGCGGGCGCTGAAGATCGCCAACCCGGTCGGCTGGGCCAAGCGCGGCATCATCTTGTTGGTGATGCAGCCGGTCGACAGCTACATGCGGTTTGTGCGCCGCCGCCGCTGGTGGGCGCCGTGGTCGTTCGCGTTCGACACTGAAAACCGAGGCGACAGCTCGGTAAAAGCGACCATCCCCATCGGCAACGACATCGCGCGGCGGGTGGCGAAGAACATCGACGGGGTGCCGCGCTCGGCCATGACCGAGCTCTTGATGTCGGTGCCGACCACCGCGCACATCTTGGGCGGGTGCACCATGGGCGACAGCGCGGAGACGGGGGTCATCGACGCGTCGCACCGGGCGTACGGGTACGACGGCCTCTATATAATAGATGGGTCGATGGTGCCGGCGAACCTCGGCGTGAACCCGAGCCTGACGATCACGGCGATGGCGGAGCGGGCGATGTCGCTGGTCGAGCCGAAGGACGCCAGCGGCTGAGCTCGGCGAGCGAAGGCGGCGCCTAAACCGGGCGCGCGGTTCGACCGTTTGAACTGACGGGGCCTTTTCGCCATGGTCGGTTCAGGTTGAGGAACCTGAAGGCCACCCGGAATTCCCGTCCGCACCGATCGCGTTGACCCCACGAGGACCGCGGCGACAGCGCCGTAGACTGTCGGAGGTCTGGATGTCGCCTGCTCTTCCTCGCCGCTCGCTCGCTCGCTGGTTGCTGTGGCCTGCCCTGGTGCTCGCGCTGGGTCTCGGGGTCGGCGTGGCGCTGTCCGCCGGCGCTGAGGTCGACCCGACGCGCCACATCCCGTTGCCGAGCGTGGACCTGGACGTGCCGATGGCCGTGCAGGCCAGCCAGCAGGCCAACTGCGGGCCGACGGCGGCGGCGATGCTGCTGGCGGCGTATCGGGGCGACGAGGGGCTGGCGCTCGAGCGGCTGCGGGACGCCGTGGGGGCGTGGTCGTGGGCGCGCTACCCGTCGCGAGCGTGGCATCTGCCGTGGCGCGACCCGGGGATGACGACGCCGGCGATGGTCGAGGGGATCCTCGAACACTTCGGTGGGGACGTGCGATTCGAGAGGCTGAGCCACCCGCACCTCGCGCCCGAGTCGTCGTCGCTGGTGACGCTGGCGCGCGCGCTGGCGCAGGGTCGCCCCGTGCTGGCGCTGGTGGAGGCGCCGACGCTGTGGGGGACGGAGAAGCCGGGGCTGCACTGGATCGTCGTGCGTGGGTTTGAGAGAGGGCGCGTGGTCTTCAACGACCCGGCCGACGGCAAGCGCTGGAGCATCAGCGTCCGGTCCTTCTGGCAGGCGTGGCGCCTGAGCGCGTGGTACCGGGCGATCCCGGGGATCGAGGGCTACACGGCGTTCGTCGGCGACCGGCCGATGCCGAACCGGATGGTGGCGTGGCTGTGGCGCGCCGCGAGCGGGTCGTGAGCTCCCCCGCGGCGCGCCCCGGGAGCTAGGCCGCCAGCAGCGCCTTCAGCGCCTCGCGCGAGGGGTCGACCAAGCTCGCGATGTGCTCCGGGTCCACCGTGGCGACGATGATATCGCCGACCTCGCTGGCGACCTCGGTGAAGAAGCCGTGGCGCATCATGCTGCGGGTCTGATGGTCGTTGTCCTCGGTCGGGCTGACGTAGTGAATGGAGTCGATGCGGTAGCGATACACCAGAAAGAGGTGCAGCAGCGTCATCAGGCGCTTTTGGCGCAGGCCCGCGTCGAAGGTGTTCTGGTCGCGCACCGAGAGGATGCTGCGGCCGCGGCGGTCCTGGATGGCGGCGAAGATGACGTTGGCGAGCTTCTCGCCGGCCGGGTCCAGCACGCGGAGCTCGAGGAGCTCGCTGCCGGCGCGGTGCGGCCGCATCTCCACGCGTAGCGGGGTCTCGACGCCGTGCTGGGCGCGCCACAGGGCCAGCCACTCCTCGAGCAGGCGCGTCGGCACCTCGGTCTCGACCAGGTGCTGGTGCTGGGTGGAGCCTTTGCCCATGGCCTTGGTCGTCGCGGTGCGGCCGGACGACGCGACGAGCGCTCCGTCCAGGCGCGGGCCGCCGACCTTGGTCTGGGGCGTGCGGTAGGGCGAGTCGACCAAGCGCAGCTTCCGTTGGAGCCGCGCCAGGGCGAGCATGCCGTCCTGCTGCAAGGCCATCGCGAACTCCTCACCGGCCAGACCGTCGACCTGGTGGCCGCCGTAGGTGATGAAGTTGAAGACGAAGCCCAGCTTGCCGAGCTCGGCCGGGAAGGCGCGCATCTCGTCTTCGCTCATGCCCGTGGTGTCCCAGGAAAACGACGGCGAGAGGTTATAGGCCAGCATCTTGTCGGGGAATTCCGCGTGGATGGCCTCGGCGAAGACGCGGGCGTCGGCGAGATCGGCGGTCTTGGTCTCCATCCACAAGATGTCGCAGAAGGGGGCCGCGGCCAGGGACTTGGCGATGCCGTACTCGATGCCGCCGCGGATCTGGTAGTAGCCCTCGGGCGTGCGGGCGCGCTCGCAGTCCCAGTGGGGGTGGAGATCCAGCTCGGCGGCCTGCTGGCGCGCGGCGTAGAGCGAGGCGCGGCTCGCGAAGGCCCGCCACTGCTCGACGTTCATGTCGAACTGCTCGCCGTCGGCGGTGCGCGACTCGAGGACCTCGGCGACGGCGTCGGCGTAGGTCATCAGCGCGGCGCCGGTCTCCCAGGCGGCGCGGAGCTTCGAGGCGGCGGTCTCCAGCGTCTTGTCGAGGCTGGTCTCGCGGCCCGACGTGTAAGCCTCAGCGGCGGACTTCACCACGGTGAGCACGCCCGCGCCGCGCAGCCAGTTCTGGGCCTCCTCAAGCTGCCCGTCGGGCAGCGCGTAGAGCAGATGCCCGTTGATCTCCTTGACGCCGGCCTCGTGCATGCTGCGCAGGAGCGCCAGGTAGGCGGCCTTGTAGTTGGGGACCGAGGGGTTGGTGACGCCCAAGATGAAGGGCTGGTCGCGCTCGTCGCTGTTGCTCTCGAGCAGCGTCGCGGCCTCGGCGTCCGTGCGGGCGACGATGAGGCCCTCGACGCCCATGATGTCGAGCTGAAAGCGCGCTGCGTTCAGGCGCTTGATCTGCTCGTCGCTGGGCACCAGCACCTTGCCGCCCTGGTGGCCGCACTTCTTGGTGCCCGGGCGCTGGTCCTCGATGTGGTAGCCGGGGACGCCGACCTCGACGAAGCGGCGGACGAGGTTGCGGACGTGGGGATCGCCGCCGTGGCCGGTGTCGGCGTCGGCGATGATGAAGGGGCGGTAGTCGTGCTCGGGGGTCTTGGCGCGCTCGTCGGCGCTCATGCGCGAGCGCAGGTACTGTTGGTTGCGATCGGCGGTCAGCAGCGCGCGCACCAGGACGGCGGCCTCATCGGGGACCTGGCTGAGCGGGTAGCTGGCGAGGTCGGGGCCGGGGTCCTCGGTGATGGAGCCCTTGGCCGACGTGGCCCAGCCGCCCAGGTAGATGCCCTCGATGCCCATGCGCTTCATGGTCACGGCCTGGCCCGGCGAGTAGGGGCCGAAGGTCGTGACGCTCTTCTTTTCGGCGTACAGCTCGGCGAGCCGAGCGTAGAACGCCGCAGCGGCGCCGCGCGCGATCGGGTAGTCGGTGGGGATGGTGCCGCGCTGCTCGACCACCTGACGGGCGGTGTAGAGGCGCGTGATGCCCTTGAATCGCGGGCTGTCGAACCATGCCTGGGTCTCGGCGACGTCTCGATCGAAGCTGCTGCTCATACTCGTCGACTCCTGTGTGAGGACGGGCCCGCCACCGACCTGCGCCGGCTGCGAGGGGGCGCCAGCAGGTGCGGCGCGCGTGCTGGAGTCATGCACGGCGCGGCGCCAGTCGACAAGGGATTTTCTGGTCTCGGCGGTGCCGGC
>CAZNZH010000199.1:7436-8851 GCA_964577445.1 uncultured Myxococcales bacterium | reverse complement strand
TTTGTTCCACCAAACGCTGCGGATCTTTTTGTAACGCGTCGGGAATCGTGACCATGGCGGCGCGGCTTCGGGCGGCGCCGCAGGCTCCGGCGTGACGGCCGGCGCGGCGCCCGACTTCGCCAGCGCCGGATCGCCGGGCGGCACGATGTCCTCGACCCGGGGAACCAGGGTGGGCCGGCGCCGCGGGCCGTCGCTGGTGCTGGGCTGCCCGCCGCCCTGTGCGACCGTGAAGGGGCGCGTGGATCCCTTCTTCGACGCGGCGGCCTCGGCCTCCGCAGCCCGCTCTTGCTCCGCCGCGTGCGCGGCGGCGGCCACGACCCCCGCCGGTGAATTGCTGGTCGTGCCGCTGCGCGTGATGACCGCGGTCAGCGGCCGGACGTGCGGGTCGTCCGGGATCCCGTAATCCGCCTCGGTCGTGCTGCCCGGGAGGCCAGACAGCTCGGGCACGTCGTGAAGTCGCACCCACTCCGCCATGCCCTGACGCCACACATAGGACAGCGCGTGCAGATCGCCGGATGCCACCAGCCCCATGACCGCCGAGCGTGAGATCGGCCCGTGCTGGCGGCCGGCCAGCGCGACGAACCACGCCTCGTCACCGCCGGGCTGAGCGGCTCCACCCGAACCTGGCGGGCGACGCGACAGCGTGGGGTCGCGGACGACGATGACCACCGAGCAGTTCTTGCAGCGAACCTTCAGGACGCGGTTCGCGACCTTCTCGTCCGGCAACTTGTAGCGCGTCTTGCAACGCGAGCACGAGAAGATCATCGGCGGCGGCCCCCCGGGGCTTCCCTCTACGGGAGAGAAGAGGATCGGCGGGACCTTAGCACCAGCGAGGGCCAGGGACCAGACGCGTGTGCGTGTGCGCGTATACCGCCGGTCGCACGCCCCTTCACTCCGCCAGTAGCGCGGCGGGGCTGGCGGCCTCCCTCCGCCGTCGTTCGAGTAAACGAACCAACCCCGAGGCGGGCTTCGACGAGGCCGCACGGCCGGACGCGCGAGTACCGCCCGCGCGGGCTTTCCAGCTCGAGGCCGCCGGGCGAGCGCCGGTCGCCCTCTCGTCCTTGCGCACCGGGCGATTCCTCTGCTTGACACCTGTGATCCGCTCGCCCTATCCTTCGTCGTCTATCGGGCCACGGCCCCTATCTCATTGATTTTGCAGGGATTTTAGCCAGCCCGATGCCACGCCCCCCCCGGCGTGCGCCTCACGTCACGTCGCCCGATCACGCCGGGAGGAGACCCCCAGATGCATCAGTGGAACCTCAAGTTGTTGGTAGTCGCCGCCGGCGCGGCGCTCGCCGTCATGGCGTGTGACGGTGGCGACAAGAACGCGGTCGTCCCGGACGGGGCGACGGACTCGACCACGGGCGACACCGACGCCAAGACCGACGTCACGGTCACCGACGTCGTGGTCGACC
>CAZNZH010000199.1:0-7426 GCA_964577445.1 uncultured Myxococcales bacterium | reverse complement strand
AGACAACACCACGAACCCAGACGACACGACCGACCCCGACGTCACGAAGCTCGACGGCGTCGCCGACGCTGACGGCGTGACGAACCCCGACACCACGACCGACGTGGGCCCCAACCCGGCCTGCGCTGGCAAGCAGTGCGGCACAGCACCCGACGGCAGTAGCTGCGGGAGCTGCGGGGCAGGGCAGATCTGCAACGTGCTCGGCCAGTGCCGCGTGCCCTCCCTCGCGGAGGGCTCGTACTGCGGGGTCACGGTCGGCTGCACGCCGAAGATCCCCGACCCGGCGAAGCCCGACACGATGATCGACAACCCGAAGTGGCCGGCCTGCGCCCATGGGCAGTGCGATTCCAATCTGTGCGGCTCGCTCGGCCAGCAGGGCGCGTTCATCGACAGCGTGCCTGTCTGCACCCGCGCCTGCATCATCACCAAGGACAGCGTCGACAACACGACGGGCGCGGCCTCACCCGATGGCGTTGAGGACACCGACACGCCGCTGAACGAGTGCGCGGGCTTCTCGAATGGGCCGAACGGCTCGGACTACCGCTGCGTGAACTTCGGCTTCGGCACCAACCAGTCGGGCCTCAGCTTCTGCGTGCCGACCCTGGGCTTCGACGCGTGTCAGGGCAACAACGACTGTCCGGCCGGGGAGTCCTGCCAGCTCGCGGTCATGGGCAGCTCGTTCACGCAGCGCTGCGTGGCGACTTTGCAGCCCGGGCCCTGGTTTCAGGTCAGCTCGATCTCCGAGGAGTGCAACGAAGACCCGCTGGCCGGCGATCCGATCAAGTGCGACGCGGGCTTGTGCTTCGGTCTGGGCTGCGTGCCCTTCTGCAAGGACGACGCGGACTGCGACACGACCGTGCTGAGCGACGCGGCGGGCTGCGACACGGTCGCCGGCACCTGCAAGGGCTGGGCGGAGAAGAGCTGCACCACCGACGTCGAGTGCAGCGCGTGGACCTGCGATCCGGACCGCACGCCCTACGGCCCCAATGTCGGCTTCACGACCTCGCTTTGCTGGCCGCGCGGCTGCGACAAGAGCGTGGACTGCGCGCCGGGCAACTACTGCCAGTGGGGCTGGAACGGCAAGCCCGGCCTGGACGCCGGGCTCGACAACCTGTGCCTCGAGGAGACCCCCGGTGGTAAGGCCCTCGGCGAGCCCTGCGAGACGGACGATGACTGCGCGGGATACTGCGAGGCCGACTACTGCTCGACCATCTGCGACACCGACGACGACTGCGACACCTCCAAGGGTCAGCTCTGCGCCCTCGACGAGCTGCTAGGCGACGCCTCGGGCGATGACCTCGCGGACTTCGTCTTAGTGGTCCCGCAGTGCCACACCTTCCCCGGCGACGGTGGCCCCTGCTTGAGCATCTCGGATTGCGGAGACGAGGAGGTCTGCGCCCTCTACGAGATCCCGAACTACCTGCCCGACACGACGACGCCTGACCCGGACGGCCCGGTGACGACGGCGGGCAAGTGCATCGCCGCCGACGCGGCCAAGGGCCAGTGGGGAGACCTGTGTGGAACCAGCGCGTCGGCGGACTTCAAGGCCTGCCAGACCGGCATCTGCCGCAACGCGAGCGCTGACGGGAGCCTCGGCTTCTGTACCCATAGCTGCAGCAGCGCCGCGGACTGCCCGGCGGTCACGTTCCAGGCCGGTACGGCCCAGGCTCAGAGCTTCTCGGGCATCTGCACAAGCTCCGCCTACGGATACGCCGGAAACCTGGACGATCCCACCCGCTGGACGCGCCGCTCGACCTGCGCCATCGGTAACCCGAATTCGTCGCTCACCGACTGCTCCGAGACCTTGACCTGCGATGAGTCGGGCGAGGCGTGTCTGCCCTTCGCGATCTCATTCGGTCCAGAGCACCAGGCCAAGATCGAGTACCTCTGCGACGACCTGAAGAACGAGGCGGGCGTGGCCCCGACCAAGACCATCGGCCAGGCCTGCGACCCCGACGCGGTGGACGCCGCTGGCGACCCGATCGAGGAGTGCGTAAGCGGCCTCTGCCTGACCGACGAGCTCGCCAACACGAGCTACTGCTCGGCCATGTGCAAGCCGGACACGGACACGACGTGCGCGGCCGCCGGCCTCATCTGCTCGCCGCGCGTGACGCAGCCAAAGGCGGGCAAGTACGTGGAGAAGCAGGCGTCCTTCGGCGTGTGCACCAAGGACCAGAACTGCGAGCCCTGCGTCTCCTCCGGCTTCTGCCCGGCGGGTCGCGTCTGCGCGAACCTCGGCCAGGACGGCGCCAGCCTCGCGGACTTCCGCTGCATCCCGAGCTGCGAGACGGCGGCTGACTGTGCCGACGCCCCGTCGAAGGTGTGCAGCCCCAGCGCGGACGAGTTCGGAGCGCCGGCCAAGGCCTGCTTCGAGCTGAAGGCAGGCGTCCCGGTGGACTACTGCCTCGGGAACTGATTGTGGAGCGGGGGCCGGCGCTCGGGCGCGGGTCCCCAAACCGGCCTCAGAAGGGCGCATCACCTCGTGTGGTGCGCCCTTCGTCGTTGTGGGGCGCGGACCACCGGGCATCCGGCGGCGACCCGATGGCGGCGCCGCGAGGGCTCGGCGGCGCCACGCCGCCATCGAGGGCGACCCGACACGGCATTCGCTCAACGATTTCGGGCCTTGGCGACCGTCTGCGGCGGGCCATGTTCCGCTTGACGGTCCCTGAAACCGTATGCTAGGCACGGCGCGCCTTCGCGGGTGACAGACCCATCGAGCGACCGGCACGAACTCCACCGCGAGACTCCCAGCCTCCACCCGGAGCGGCAGCGCATGCTTGAGTCCATCCAGGAACCCATCCTTCGCGCAGGCCTCGTCGACCTCGACGCGACCTTCCTGGTGCAGCTCGCCGTCTTCATCGTCTTCGCGCTGATCCTCAACAAGAAGGTCGTGCAGCCGTTGGTGAGCACGCACGAGGCCCGGCACGACCGGATGGCCGGCGCGCGCGCCGAGGCCGAGCGGATGGACCTGCGAGCCAGCGAAGCGCACACGGCCTACCAGACGCGCTTGGACGCCGCGCGCCGCGACGCCGTGCTGATCCGCGACAGGCTGCGCGATGAGGCGCGCCGTCAGGCGGACGCCGAGCTGGAGACGGTCCGGGCCGAGCTCGCGGCGGCCCAAGACAAGTCACGGCGCGAGCTGAAGGCGGAGGCGGCCAGGGTCCGCGCTTCTTCGGACGCGGTCGTCGAAGACCTGGCTGGGCTCTTGGCCACGCGGGCGCTGGGCGAGCACGGGGGCCAAGCGTGAGAGCGGTCTACGCCATGGTCGCCGGCCTGACCGCGCTGCTGGCGGCGCCCGCCGCGCTGGCCTCGGACGTCGAGGGTTTTCAGCCCTTCACGCACCTGTCGTACCTGGTCGACTTCATCATCCTCGCCGCAGTACTCGTCTACGCCCTGCGAGGCCCGCTGGCGACCTACCTCTCCGATCGACACGACTCCATGCGTAAGGAGATGCACGAGGCGACCGCCCGGAAGGCGGACGCCACGGAGCGCCTCGCGCGCTACGAGCGCCATCTCCGCGGGCTGGACGCCGAGGTCGCGACGATGCGGGCGGATTTTGAGCGCGACGGCTTGGCGGAGCGTGACCGCATCCTCGCCGAGGCCCAAGAGACCATCGAGCGCCTCCGCGCCGACTCCGTCTTGGACGCCTCCCGCGAGGCGACCCAGATGAAGCTCGACCTTGAGCGCGAAGTGGCCGAGCGCGCGGTGATCCGCGCCGAAGCCCTCGTGCGCGAGCGCATGAACGCCGCCCGACAGCGCACGCTGGTGGAACGGTTCATTACTGATCTCGAGAGCCGCAAGGATCTCGGGTCTCTCTCAGCCTGACCGTATCCCCGCCGACGGAGAGCAGCCGGTGAGCGCATCGAAGATCGCCCGTCGCTATGCGAAGGCTCTGGCCGAGGCCTGTGCCGAGTCCAACAACCACGCCGTGATCGGCAAGCAGCTTGAGACCTTCGCCGAGACCTGGACCGCCAGTCCGGAGCTCCAGAGCGTCCTGCGCAGCCCCGTGGTTTCGCTGAACGACAAGCGCGAGATCCTCGTGAAGCTCTTCGCGAAGTACCTCTTCGCGCCGACCACGCGGAACTTCGTGCTGGTCTTGCTTGAGCACAAGCGCATCGACGAGATCCTCGCGGTGAGCACGGCGTTCCAAGACATCATGGACCGGCTGTCGGGCCGTGTGCGGGCGACCGTCATCAGCGCGGCGCCGCTCGAGCGCACCGAGCTCACGCGGATTCAGGCGGCGCTCAAGACGCTCACCGACAAGACGGTGATGCTGGACGCGCGCGTAGACACGGAGCTGCTCGGCGGGGTTCAGGTGCGGATGGGCAACCTGGTCGTGGATGCCTCGGCTCGTATGCACCTCGACCGCCTGCGAGACAGCCTCCTCGAGTGACGAGCCGCGCTCTTTGCAGACCTTAGAAACACGGCGGGGCCGCCGGCCCCCCACGAGTCCTTAAACCCGTCAAAATCGGGAGACCCTGATGAACATTAGCGTTGCGGAGATCAGCTCGATCATCAAGCAGCAGATCACCGACTACGACAAGAAGATGGACGTCCGCGAGACCGGCACCGTCTTGACGGTCGGCGACGGTATCGCGCGTGTGCACGGCCTCGAAAACGCCATGGCCGGTGAGCTCTTAGAGTTCCCCCATGACGTCGTGGGGATGGTGCTCAACCTCGAGGAAGACAACGTCGGCGTGGCGCTCCTCGGCGCGGCCAACAGGATCAAGGACGGCGACGAGGCGCGGCGCACCGGCAAGATCGTCCAGGTCCCCGTCGGCATGGGCCTGCTCGGGCGCGTCGTCGACGCCCTGGGGCAGCCCATCGACGGCAAGGGTCCCATCGACTCCAACGACTTCCGCCGCGTCGAGCTGAAGGCCCCCGGCATCGTGACCCGCAAGTCGGTTCACGAGCCGCTTCAGACGGGCCTGAAGGCCATCGACGCGCTGGTGCCCATCGGCCGCGGCCAGCGCGAGCTCATCATCGGTGACCGCCAGACCGGCAAGACCGCCGTCGCCATCGACACGATCATCAACCAGAAGGACACCGACGTCTTCTGCATCTACGTCGCCATCGGCCAGAAGCAGTCGACGGTGGCGCAGCTCGTGGACCGGCTCGAGAAGGCCGGGGCCATGGAGTACACCATCATCGTGTCCGCCTCGGCCTCCGAGATGGCGCCGCTTCAGTTCCTCGCGCCCTACACCGGCTGCACCATGGGCGAGTGGTTCCGTGACAACGGAAAGCACGCGCTCATCGTGTACGACGACCTCTCAAAGCAGGCCGTCGCCTACCGCCAGATGTCGCTCTTGCTCCGCCGCCCGCCGGGCCGCGAGGCGTACCCCGGCGACGTGTTCTACATCCACTCGCGCCTGCTCGAGCGCGCCGCGAAGCTCAACGACGAGCTGGGTGGCGGCAGCCTCACGGCGCTGCCGATCATCGAGACCCAGGCCGGCGACGTCTCGGCTTACATCCCGACGAACGTCATCTCGATCACCGACGGCCAGATCTTCTTGGAGTCGGACCTCTTCTTTCAGGGCGTCCGGCCGGCCATCAACGTCGGCATCTCGGTGTCGCGCGTCGGTGGCGCCGCTCAGACGGGCCTCATCAAGAAGGTGTCGGGCACGCTGAAGCTCGACCTCGCGCAGTACCGCGAGATGGCGGCCTTCGCGCAGTTCGCGTCCGACCTCGACGCCGCCACCCAGCGCCAGCTCGCCAAGGGTGAGCGCCTGGTCGAGCTGCTCAAGCAGGCCCAGTACCAGCCGATGCCGTTTGAAGAGCAGGCCATGCTCATCTTCGCGGGCACGGCGAGCGAGGGCTTCTTGATGGAGGTCGGTGTCAAAGACATCGGCCGCTACGAGGAGGCGCTGCTCGAGTACATGCGCAGCCGCCACCAGGCGCTGCTCGACCGGATGCGCACCGAGGCCAAGCTGTCCGACGCCATCCGCGACGAGATGGTGACCGTGCTGCGCGCCTTCGGTGATGTCTTCAAGGCGACGAAGAAGGATTAGTCATGCCGAGCCTGAAGGACATCCGCAAGCGGATCGGCTCCGTCAAGAACACGCAGCAGATCACGAAGGCCATGAAGATGGTCGCCGCGGCTCGGCTGCGTAAGGCGCAGGAGGCGATTGAGACCGCACGCCCGTACAGCTATCGGCTGCGCGACGTCATCGGTCAGCTCGCCGCCCGGGCCGACTTCGCGGACCACCCCCTGCTCGAGCAGCGGGAGCCGAAGCGGGTGCACCTGCTCGTCATGACCAGCGATCGCGGCCTGTGCGGCGGCTTCAACGCCACCGTCAACCGGACGACCGAGCGCTATATCCGCGACAACCCCCGCCAACACGAGCACATCACGCTGGATATCGTCGGCCGCAAGGGCCACGAGTACTTCAAGCGCCGCGACACCCCCATCGGCAGCTATTTCCGCGACATCCAGAAGGGCGTGAGCCTCGAGTCGGCGTCGGACATCGCCGAGAAGGCGATCGTGGCCTTCGTCGAGGGCGAGCTGGACGCGCTCTACGTGGTGTATAACGAGTTCAAGTCCGCGATTTCACAAGAAGTTATCATCGAGCAGCTCCTGCCGGTGGTCCCCGCAGCGCCCGCGGACGGCGGCGAGCTCGCCGAGTTCATCTACGAGCCCTCCAAAGAGCAGGTGATGGACGCCGTGCTCCCGCGCCACATCACCGTGCAGATCTACCGGCAGCTCCTCGAGAGCATCGCCTCGGAGATGGGCGCTCGCATGAGCGCGATGGACAGCGCCACCAAGAACGCCGGCGAGCTGATCGACCGCCTGACGCTGCAGTACAACCGAGCGCGGCAGGCCAACATCACCAAGGAGCTGATGGAGATCATCGGCGGCGCCGAGGCCATCAAGTAACCCCGCGAGCTGCCGCCGCGGCGCTCGCAGACCCCACGCACACCTGAACTCCTTTTAGAGCCTGAGAGGCAGACGATGGCAGCAGCAGTTGCAGCAGAGAACCGGTCCATGGGCCGGGTGACCCAGGTCATCGGCCCGGTCGTCGACGTCGAGTTTCCCGACGGCGACCTGCCGGAGATCCTCACGGCCCTGCGGGTGACCAACGCGAACATCGACGCGCGCGAGTTCAACCTCGTGCTCGAGGTGGCGCAGCACACCGGCGACCGCGCGGTGCGAACCATCGCCATGGACACGACCGACGGTCTGGTCCGCGGGCTGGCGGTTCGCAACACGGGCAGCCCCATCATGATGCCCGTGGGCGACGCGACACTCGGCCGCATCATGAACGTCATCGGCGAGCCGGTGGACGAGCGAGGCCCCATCGACGCCAAGCACCACGACCCGATCCACCGCGAGCCGCCGAAGCTCACCGACCAGGACACGAAGGTCCAGGCCTTCGAGACCGGCATCAAGGTCGTGGACCTGCTGGCGCCTTACCAGCGCGGCGGCAAG
>CAZNZH010000198.1:0-8854 GCA_964577445.1 uncultured Myxococcales bacterium | reverse complement strand
GGGGCCCGGGCTGGTGCGGCCCGCGGCGCCAGCGGCGGACGCGAGCCCCTGATCTCGGCCGATGAGATCTCGGCCGGTCAGCGCTCGCGCGGCGCGCCGTCGAGCCAGGCGGAGAGCACGCCGGCGCCGGCGACGTTGGTCGTGACGAAGACGAGCTGAGCGACCGGGATGAGGCAGAGCAAGGTCGCGGCGCCGCCGAGGGTCAAGACGAGGGGCTGGTGGCGGCGGACCCAGCGCTCTTGCTCGGCGAAGGTCAGGCCGTGCAGCTCGAAGTGATAGCTGAGGAGGTCCCAGCCCAGGGTCCGCGCGCTCAGCAGGAACTGCAGCGCGACGTAGGCCGCGCTGCCGAAGCCTGGCACGAGGTTCAGCGGCAGGAGCGCGAGGCTGTAGCCGACGAATCGGCCCAGGCGGCGGGTCTCGACGGCGATGACCTGCGCGGTGGCGACGAAGCCGTCCGGGGCCCCGATGACCGGTGGGCCGGCGGCGGCGGCGCGGGCGGCGTTGAAGACGGGGCCTGAGAAGAGCGGGAAGAGCAGCGATCCCACGAGGTTGTAGAGCACGGGGGCGATGACGGCGGTGCCCAAGACGGCGGCGACGCGCAGGGCGACGCCGATGGCGCCGCGGATCCACAGCCAGGTGGCCATCAGCCAGCTCGGGTCGACGGGCTCGGGGCCGGAGACCAGCCAGCCGACCAGGGAGAAGGCGCCCCAGATCATGGCGGCGGCGAGGAGGAAGAAGCCCAGCGCGTTGACCGCGAAGCTGCCTAAGAGGCGCCGGCGAAGGCGCGGGGTGCCGAGGCCGAGGCGCGCGCCTTCCATGAGGGCGCTGAGGGCTGCGGTCGCTGAGACGGGGCGTTCGGTCGGCATGGGGCGCATCATCGGGGTGCGGCCCCGCCACGGTCAACGCGCCCGTGGCGGGCGGCCTCAGCGCGCGCGCCTCCCATGGCGCCGGCGGCTAGGGACCCGGCGCGGTCTGCGGCGGCACGACGATCTCGATGAGCTTCATGCCGTCGCCTCTCCGCCTGTGGCGCGGCTCAGCCGGCTTCGGCGCCGCCGGGGCGTCCATCCGCTGGTCAGGCACCTTGATGTCGATGAGCTTGGTCGCGTCGCCCCGTCGACCGCGGGGCTCGCCAGCGCGGGTGGAGGCCGCGTCGGACCCTTGGTCCGCCTCGAGCCGCTGGGCCTCGGCCTCCCCCACCAGCGCGCCGCTGAAGCGCTCCGACTGCCCCGCCACCAGGTGCGCTGTGCCCGCGGGGTGCGTGACCTCGACCATGCCGTGGCTGACCTCGACGCCGGTGGCGCCATCGCGCTGAGCGACCACCGTGAAGCGCGTCCCGAGCACCCGGACCCGGGTCGGGCCGCTGCGCACCTCGAAGAGCTCCTCAGCGCTGGCGCGAGCCACGTCGCACTCCAGCGAGCCGCGCAGGACCTCGAGCACCATGGCGTCGTCCGCCCAGGAGACGACCTTCATCGACGCGCGCGGCCCCAAGGTGAGGATGTGGCGCCCGAAGGCGACCAGCGTCAGCGCCTCGTCGGCGGCGTCGATGCGGGTCCCGGCGGCGTAGATCGGGTCGGCCGGCGCGACGGCGGCGGCGACCTTGGCGGGCGGCCGTGGGGTCTGACGGGCGGCGCCGTCGGCGGCGATTCGATCGGCGGTGACAGGGAGATCGGGGCCTCCCTCGGCCGGCCTCAGCCAGACCATCGCCACGGCCAACGCGGCGGCGGCGGCGAGGCCCAGCGGCCACACCAGCCCCCAGCGGCCGCGGCGCTCGGCGCGCGCGTCGATGCGCTCGCGGATCCGCACCCAGGCCTCCGGCGTCAGGTCCTCTTGGGCCGCGGCCGCCGCCCGAGCCCGGGAGACGAGCGCGTCGTAGGAGCCCCAGCGCGCCCGCGTCGACGCGCAATCCGGGCAGACGTCCGCGTGGGCCTGGAGCGCGGCGACCGCCTGGGGATCCCGAGCGTCCAGCGCGCCCAGCTCATATCGTACGCAAGTCTTCACCGCGTGCCCCCGTCCGGCGTCACGCCCATGCGGGCCAACTCGTCCATGAGGTCGCGGCGCGCCGCCAGCAGCCGCGAGCGCACGGTGTTCATGGGGATACCGAGCAGCTCCGCGATCTCCGTGGGGTCTTGGCCCTCGAGCTCATGGAGCACCCAGACCACGCGCTTTTTCTCCGAGAGGGTGTCGACCGCCCGGTAGACTTTCTCAAGGATTTCGCGATCTTCGAGGCGTCGGGTGCTGTGCACCGGCCCCGCCACCTCCGCCGCCTCCTCGCCTGTCACGCCCAGCATCAGCCAGCGCTTGCGGCGCCGCTTGCGCAGGTGCTGAAGCGCCACGTTGATCGCGATGCGGTAGCACCACGTCGAGAGCCGCGAGCGCCCCTCGAAGCGATCCAGACACCGGTGAATCTCGATGAACGCGAGCTGGACCACGTCGTCCACCTCGTCGGACGGGCCGATGATCGCGCGCACCGCCCCCAGCACACGGCCGCGCTGTTCGCGATAGACCGTGTCGAATCCGGGCAGACCGGCGAGCGCTGGTGCCTCGTCGGTGTCGGCGCCGCTGCTCAACGCGCGCTGAACCTCGGTGAGAGCGAGTCTGGGGAGAGCGATGGACAGGGGGCCAGCCTCCGGCGTGCTCCGTCCCCACATGCAGGCGGCGACGAAGCCGCGCGCCGAGGACGGTAGACAGACGCCCCTTTGTTGTCACGCGACGCCCTGGCGATCATCGCCCGCTCATCGGCGCGCGTCCCAGGCGAAGCGGGCCCCAAACGTCGCATCAAAAACAGAAGAGCTCGTACTCGACGACCACCTCATCGCCTGCGTCGGGGAGGCAGCTCGCCTCGGGGATGAACTTGATGGACTTGCCCGACGCGCTCAGCGACCAGCCGTTGGCGCAGACCGCGCCGTTGACCTTGACCACGACCGTCTCGGGACGCGCGACGCCGCCGAGCGAGAAGGTGGACTTGGGGCCGAAGGTGCCCTCGCCGAAGTTCGCCAAGGCGTCGCTGAACTCGGTCTTGCAGATGCTCTCGAAGGCGCCGCCGCTCTGTTCGGCCACCTTGATGTAGCGGATCCCCGGGTCCGCGTTGCCGGCGGTGCTGCTGCAGCCCTCGGGCGGGCCGACGATGGCGTAGGCGGAGAAGAGCGAGGTGTCGCCGCCCTTCGCGTAGTAGAAGGTGTTGAGATAGCCGAGCGCGTCGGCGGGGCTCTGATCTTCCTCGTCGCTGACGAAGATGGCGACCAGGCTGGCCTCCTCGCGCAGGTACTTCTTGAAGGGGCCGGCCAGGGCGAGCGCTGCGGCCGCGAGGCCCTGCTCGTTGGCGGAGCCGTTGGTGCCGACGATGACGTTGCCGAGAAACGACTCCCAGGTCTCCGGCGTCACCACCTCGGGGCTGCCCTGGAGCGCGCCGCCGAGGCTGAGATCCGTGGTCGTGACACCGATGCGGTAGTCCGCCTCCCAGGCGTTCGCTGCGTCGATGAACGCGCCCAGGTTCGCCGCGAGGTTTTGCTGCTCCTCGCCCATGGAGCCCGAGTCGTCCACGACGAAGAGCACGTCCACGGTGGTGCTGGACCGGCCCTCGAAGACCTCGGTGACGTGGGTCGACGGGACCGTCTCGGCCCTCATCCTCACGGCGTGGATGGGGTCGTTCGGGTCGGTGGAGTGGATGAAGCGCGTGCAGTTATGTTTGCCGAGAGCGGCGGCTCGAAAGCGCGGCGACAGCCCGCCGGTCTCGCCCACCGCGAGGCTGAACGGCAGGGGGAGCGCGGTGTCCACGACGAAATCGCCGAAGCAGGGGCCGGTCGCGACGCTGGTCACGTCGACCGGCACCGCGCCCACGGAGAAGAGGCTCACCAGGGCCGGCTGCGTGGAGCAACCCGCCGCCACGAAGCCGAAGTTGAGCTCGTCGGGGTAGACGGTCAGGCGCGGCCTGCCGGCGGCGGCGCTCATGTTCGGGGCGGGGGCGAGCCCGGGAAAGGAGGGAGGGACCACGATGGCGTCGCCGGTTTGGGGGTCGGTGAGGCGGGCCTCGAGGCGGCCGTAGAACCAGTCGATCAAGGCGCCGTCGGTCGCCGATGGCCCGGGCGACTCGAAGCGGACGGCCAGCGGGATGCTGTCGCCCGGCCCGATCACCGAGCCGGCGCCGGCCTCGGTCGTGTAGCTGAACCGCGGGCTGGGGGTGCCCGGCGAGCAGGTCTGGAAGACACCGGCGATCTCGCAGTGGTCGATGGTGGCGCCCTCGAACCGGCAGGTGCCGGTGCCGTTATTTCGCAGATGGACGCTGACGGTCTTGGCCGCGAAGTGGGGGACGCCGCCAAACGCGGCGTAGAGCGGCGCGAGGGTCGGCGAGCAGGTGGGCTCGCCGGCGCGATCGCCCACGACGTCGACGAGGTACTCCGGGACCGCGGGGTCGTCGGAGCGGACGCGCAGGGTGGCGAAGACCTTGCCCTTGGGGCCGCCCTTGTTGGTGAACGCGACCTGGAAGGTGCGGGACTCGGTGGGGGCGAGGGTGGCGGGTTTGGGTGTGGCCTGGCTCGGCGGGAAGCCGGGGAGCGGGACGACCAGCATCTCCTTGGCGTGCGCGCCGAAGAGGTCGATGCCCGCCACCTCGAGCGGGAGCTGGCCGACGTTCGTGATGCTGACCGAGCGGTAGGCGGTGACCGACTGCGCGACGAAGCCGAAGCTGACCACCTCGGAGGGTTCGACGCGGATGACCGGGGCGCCGCCCGTGCCGCGGACGGGCACGCGCAGCGGCTGGTGGGTGAGGTCGTTGGAGGTGACCTCGACCTCGCCGAGCAGGTTGTCGCCGGCGAGGATCTCAGACGGCGCGTAGAGGACGTCGACGAACATGAAGCCGTTGGGGCCCAGGGTCGCGGGGAGCGCGGCGTCAGGGACGGCGGTGAGGCCGGCGGAGTCCGCGGCGACGCTTATGGCGCTGACGATCAGGTCGCCGGAGCCGCGGTTGGTCAGCATCAGGGACTGGACGCGGCTGTCGCCGAGCTCGACGGGGCCGAAGGAGACGGCGTTTGGGACGGCCGCGATGACGGGGCCCTGCTCGCGCCCGACCACCGGCAGCGACGTGTCCGGGACGGCGCCGGATGCGGTGATTCGCAGCGTGGCCTGGTCGGTGTTCCACCCGGTGGGGGTGTAGATGACGCGAAGCTCGGAGCTGGCGCCTACCTTGAGGTCGCCGACCGTGGCCGAGGGGATGAAGAGCGAGAAGTCCGGCGCGCCGGCGCCCTCGAGGGCGATCTTTCCGACGCGGACGGTCTCGGAGCCGATGTTGCGCAGCGTCACGGTGCGCTCGGCCGTGGCGCCCGGTGCGAGGGTCCCGAAATCGACCAGCGGCGGGTCCGCGGTGATTCGACCCTCTTGGCCGGGGGTGGTCACCGGGATGGTGATGGGACCGCCGGACGCCAGGTTATGCTCGATGGTGACGGTGCCGAAGTCGGGCTCGCGGCTCAGCGGCGTGTAGACGACCGTCCACAGCGCGTGCTCACCCGGCGCGAGATCGGCGGACGCCGGCCCCTGTAGCTGAAGATCGCCGCTGTCGGTCTGTAACCGAGCGCGCCGCAGCCGCAGCACACCGTCTTGCCCGCCGTGCCAGACGTCGATGGTCCGGGTGAGGGTCTGCCCCAGCGCGACCGCCTGGAAATCGACGAGCGCGGGCACGAAGGCGAGCTGAGTGTCGCCGCCCACGCTAAACCCGCCGCCGTCCCCGCTGTCGCCGCAGCTCACAAGGGCGACCCACGCGAGCGCTGCCACACACCGTCGCATGCTCATGCCTGCTCCGAATTCTGAACCCCGGCTGACCAGGATAGCAGATTCGCGCCCCGGGGACGCAGTCTGGATGCACAGAGGTGACCGGCGCGTTGACACCAGGCGGTTCAAACTCCGTATAGTCGCGGGAGCGTCGCGCGCTGCGAGGTTGTTCTTCGCGAGGCGTGGGCGCTGGCCGGGGGTGGACGTGCTCGATTCGACCCAGAGACGGACGCTCGCGGTTGCCGTCTTCGCGCTCAGCTTCGGGCTGGGGTGTATCGACATCCCGAGCCCCGAGGCGCCGGATCCGGGCCCGAGCATCGACACCTCTGCGCCTACGGGCCCTCCCGACGCGGCGGACGACTCCTCGCCGACGACGCCGCCCGGCGAGCCGCTCATCCTGGCGTTGACCGGCATCGCGCCCGACCACGGGTCGGTCTCCGGCGGCGCCAGCGCCCGCATCAGCGGCACCGGCTTCGCGGCCGGGATGATCGTGCTCATCGACGAGTCGCTGGCGCTGGATCTGAAGGTGATCGACGAGACCAGCGCGACCCTGGTCATCCCGCCACACCCCGCCGGTGTCGTGGACGTCAGCGTCTGGCACCCCGCGGCGCAGAGCGCGGATCCCATCGTCCTCGAGTCAGCGTTTCGCTATGCGCCCGACATCGTGGTGACGTCGATAGAGCCCGCGACGGGCGACGTGTCGGGCGGGGCGAAGCTGACGGTCCGCGGGGCTGGCTTCGCTGAGGACGCGCGGTTTTTCATCGGTGGGCGGGAGGCGATCGCGGCCTCGCGCTTGGACGCCGAGACCTTGAGCGGGATCTTGCCGCCGGGGCCCTTCGGCGCGGCCGACGTGCATGTGGTCGCTGACGGGGCCACGGCCGTCGCCCGCGACGCGTTCACCTACGGGACCTCGCCGCGCATCGACGCGCTCGAGCCCAGCTCCGGGCTCGCCTCGGGCGGCACACACGTCCGCCTGCTCGGGCGCGGTTTCGACGCCGGCACGCTCGTGCGCTTCGGCGACAGCGACGCCGCCGTGGCCGACGTGGCGAGCGACGGCGGCTGGGTGGAGCTCACAGCGCCCGCGGGGCCGGCCGGGACGCTGGCGGACGTGGCGGTCGCCTCGGCCTTCGGCGAGGTGACGGCGCGGCAGGCCTGGGCGTGGCAGGCCGCCGGCGCGGACCCGTACGTGCTGGCCTGCACCCACGCGTTCCCGAGCGCCGGCCCGGCAGAGGGCGGGACCACGGTGGAGCTGTCGTGCGCCGGGCTGCACTACGGCGTCGAGGTCGCGTTCGGAGACGCGCCGGCCGAGATCCTGATCACCGATCCGGCGGCCCACCGCCTCGTGGTCCGCGCACCGCCCGGCGGCCCGGGGCTCGTCGACCTCATCGTGACCTCGCCCTTCGCCAGCGTCGTGCTGGCCGGCGCGTTCACCTGGGAGGCCGAGCCGATCCTCCAGATCACCGGCATCGAGCCCGCCCAGGGTGCGGTCGGCGGCGGGACGACGGTCACCTTGAGCGGGCGCGGCTTCGGGCTCGACGCGACCGTCCGCATCGGCGCGCTCGAGGCCACGGCGGTCACCCGGCTCGCGGACGGCTCGCTGCGGGCGGTCTCACCCGCCGGTTCGCCAGGTGCCGCCGACGTGATCGTGCGATCCGGCGGCGCCGAGACGCGCTTGGATGGCGGGTACAGCTACACCGACGGCCGCCTGGGCATCCACCTGGTCGCCCCGGCCACCGCGGCTATTTCGGGCGGCACCTTTTTGCGCATCATCGGCGACGGCTTCGACGCCACGACCACCGTGACCCTGGGCGACCTGCCGGTCGAGATCACCGCGCGCGTCTCGTCTGCGGAGCTGCACGCGCGCAGCCCGCGGGCCGAGGTGGGCACCTGGGACGCCGTCGTGCGCAGCGGAGGCGACTCCGCGACCCTCGCGCGCGCCCTGACCACGTTTGACCCGCGCACCGGCTTCGGCGGGACCAGCGGCGGCCCACTGGCGGGCGCGCTGAACGTGACGGTCCGGGGGTCGCAGGGGGTCGGGGCCATCGGCGGCGCCTTCGTCACCGCGACCTTGGCCGACGGGCGCTCGCTGTCGGGCTACACCAACGACGCGGGCCAGCTCACCCTCAGCGAGCCGTGGTTTGAGGGCGACGTGCGCGTCACGGCGGCAGCGCTTGGGTTCACGGCGTATTCGGTGGTCCAGTTCGACGCCGAAAACGTCACCATCTTCTTGCGACCGACCGTCCCGCCGCCGCCCACCACCGGCGGCGGGCCCAGCACCAGCGGCCCGCCCCCGGTCCCGGCGGTCATCAGCGGCCGCGTCACCGGCCTCGACAAGTACGTCGTCCCGCCGCCCGGCCGCTGCGACATCACGGCGCCGACCGGCGGGCCGGACTGCCGCGTCTGCACCGACGACGCCTCCTGCGGCGCGGGCGGCTTCGCGTGTGTCGACCTCCTCGAGCAAGGCGCGCGCTGCCTCGCCGCCTGCACCTCGTCGGCGGAGTGCCAGAGCGGCTACCTCTGCGGCCCCACCCAGTCCGGCGCGCGCTGCGTCCCCCACCCCGGCGAGCTGGTCGCCCGCTGCGGCTACAGCTCGACCAGCATCTTCGCCAGCGACATCTTCGTCCCCCAGACCGGCTGGGTGCCACCGGGCGGCACCTACACGCTGCCGTCGACGCGCTTTGACGAGGTGGCGATCATCTGCTTCGGCGGCTACCGCGACCTCGGCGGCTACTTCACCCCGACCGCCATGGGCGTGCGCCGGCACCTCATCACGCTCCCAAACCTCGTGCTGACCGGGCAGGACATCGTCTTGAACCACCGGCTGAACAGGACCTTCCGGCTGCGCCTCATGGACCCGCCGACCTGGCCCGAGGGCGTGCAGCCCCCCAGCATCACCATCTCGCTCGACCTCGGCGCCGACGGCATCATCCCCTTCACCCGCGTCCCGCTCAGCGCCGGCGACAACACCTGGCGCGCCCCCCGGCAGTTGGCGCTCTTGGACGGCGATCTCTACGACGGCCGCTACACCTTCTACTCGACCATCAGCGCCATCTCCGACGTGGGGCTGCCGAAGTCCTACAACCTCGTGCGCGAG
>CAZNZH010000197.1:0-8854 GCA_964577445.1 uncultured Myxococcales bacterium | reverse complement strand
CTGCATCGCCTCGCGCAGCACCTCCTGCCTGCGCGCCTTTCCCTCTGCCAGCGCCACCGCGCGGTCGTACGCCCGCACCGTCGCCGTCACGTCCTGCGCCCGCAGGTAGAGCCTGGCGATGGCCAACCACGGTTCGGGCGCCTTGGGAGCGAGCCCCGCCGCGGTCTGGTAGGCCTTCAGCGCGTCCTCGTCCGCGTCCGCCGCCATCGCCAGGTGCCCGAGGACCGCCCAGCCCGACGCCCGCTGCGGCCGCGCCTTCACCTCATCGCGGTAGAGCCTCAGCAGCCCCTCGAGCCCACCCACGCTGTGGGAGACCTCGAGCAGCCGCCGCAGGGCGTACTCCTGGTAGGGGTCCTCGGCCAGCATCTTTCGATAGGTCTCGGCGAGGCCCCGCTCACGCGCCGACTCGGCCGGCTCGTCCGCTCGCACCTCCGCAGCCACCCCGCCCAGACACAGCAACGCCGACAGCGCCGCCAGCACCCCGCGCCCGACACCGTAGCTGCCCCGCGCACAATGGACTACTCTGCCAGCGCCCATGGAGATTCCAACCACCCTGTATCCTTACGAGCTCTTGCCATTTCTTGAGTCGCTCCACGGCGCCGCGTTCACCGGTCGGCTGGAGTTGACCACGGAGCGGGGCACGACACTGCTCTATCTTACGACTGGGCGCACCCGTTACGCGACGTCCACCGCGGTCACCGGGACCTTCCCGGCGTGGCTGATCACCGAGGAGCTGTTCGCCCGCGAGCGCATCCACGGCTGGCTGCGCGAGTGTACGGACGAGGAGCTGGCCCTTGAGGAGCTCCTGCTGCATCGCAAGGTGATGAACGCCGAGAGCATCGTCCACCTCAAAAGCGAACTGAGTCGCGCCATCTTCGCACATGCGTTTTGTGCGACCGCCGAGCCCGCCGTGATCGAGATGGACGACGGCGCGCTGGACTTCGGCGACTTCACGCTCGACCCGCTGGAGGCGCTCTTCGACTGCGCCGCGAACCACCCGGTCTACGGCGCCATGCTGGAGGCGCTTCAAGGCTCGTGGGATCGGCCCATGCGGCGGACCCCGGCGTTCTACACCCTCATCTCGCTGTTTCGCCGCTACTTCGTCGGCAGCACGCTCGCGCTCCACCTCGACGCGCCGACCAGCCTGACCGAGCTGACCGAGGGCGTCGACGACCCCCAGGCGATCATCGCCCAGGTCTTCGCGCTCTACGTCAGCGGCATGGTCAGCCTCACCGGCGAGGAGCCCCGGTCGCGCCTCTTCGCCCGCGGCGAGAGGCGCCCGCCCACCGGCATCCACGGCCCGCCGCGGCGCCCTCCATCCGAAGCCGGCGTGCGGGTCGGCGCGCGGCCCACGACCCAGCCGGGGATGCGCGTCGGCGTGGCCGAACCGGAGCCGCCCGTGTCGCCGCCCATGGACGAGGCGGAGATGCGGCGGACGCGCACCCAGTTCTTCCGCCCCCCGCCGCCGATCGACGAGGCGTCGTCCCCCGAGGCGCGCGCACAGCGCTTCGCTGACCTCCACGGCGGCCTGGTGGGTCAAGGGCTCGTGGACGCCGCCGCCCGGGCTGAGGGGCTCGACGCCTACGCTGTCCTCGACGTCGCGCCCGACGCCCCGCTGAGCATGGTCCGGGCCGCGTATCTGCGGCACCACCGGCGCTACGACGAGGACGCCTACATCGGCCAGTTCCTCCCGGGTCCTGCGGCGACGGCACTTCACACCCTCCGCGCGCGGGCGGACGAGGCCTACGAGACCCTCAACGACCCTCGCAAGCGCCGCGCTCACGACCAGTCGCGCGCGGTGGCCGGCGCGCTCGGCGACGCGGAGCTCGACGCGCTCTTTTACGCGGAAGGGGTCTTCAAGGCCGCGCAGATCCGCTTGGCTGGCGAGCGCTACCAGGAGGCGATCTCGCTGCTCCAAGACGCCGTGGAGCGCGCTCCGGGAGAGCCGGAGTACCTCGCCTACCTCGCGTTCGCCATCGCTCTGGCCCGGCGCGAAGGCCTGGAGGTGACGCGACGCGCCGGGCAGCCTGAGGAGCTGCTGGACCGGGCGCTCGCCATGGACAGCACGCTGGAGTCCGCGTGGCTCTTCCGCGCGCGCCTCGCGCAACAGGCCGGCGACCTGCGGCGCGCGTACACCGCCTACCACCAGGTGACCACGTCCAACCCGAATAACGAGGAGGCCAGCGCGGCGCTCGAGCGGTTCCGCGCCGAGGGCGTCGAGCTGGAGCTGATCTCGCGAGGCCGGCTCAGCGAGCGGATCTCTCAGATGCTCGGGCGTCGCCGTTAGCGTGGGCGTCGCCGCTGGTCTGAGCGCCTGCCGGGGCGAGCGCGCGTAGGCCGCCGAGCACGCGCCGCACAAACGAGAGGTCCGGGCCCTTGGAGCGACTGGACCAGCGCACGGTCAGGACCGCGGTGAGCGATCCGTCGGGCAGCCCCGCGAAGATGGCGTAGCTGCGCTGGCGGCGACCGAAGGGCCGGGCGTAGACCCCCACCTCCAGCGCGACAAACCCCGCCGGAGCCAGCCGCTCCCTCAGGGTGCGCTCGCAGCCGGGGCCCGCGTGGCTGGGACCCAGCTCCCTCAGCTCGAAGCTCTTTCGCACGGTCGCCAGGTGGGCGCTCCCCACCAGCCGCCCGCGCCGCAGCGTGAGCCGATCGCCGCCGTCGGGCGAGCGCAAGGTCACCAGCTCCGGGCTGACCTCCATCCCCCACGCCGCCGGGACACGCACCCCGACGCCCAGCTCGGCCAGCTCACGCACCGGCCAGGCGTCGGTCGCTTGAAACGCCGGCGGGTCCGCGGCGAGAGGGCAGCCGAAGAGCGTCTCGACCGGTGGCGGCGCAGGGCGCGCCGTTTGAGGAGCCGCCGCGGCCGCTGTGACCGCGGGCCCAGCCAGCGCCAGCGCGAGCGCCAGCGCCAGCAGCGGTGTGGGCCGGCGGCTCAGCGTCCGGCCCGTCGCGCGAGGGCCGCGTCGAGGATCTCGCCTTGCAGATTCACCCCGTCGAAGGCGTTGATCTCGTGCAGGCACGTCGGGCTGGTGACGTTGACCTCGGTCAGCCAGCCGCCGATGACGTCGATGCCCACGAAGGTCTGCCCGGCTTCGGCCAGAAGCGGCCCGATGACGTCGCAGATCTCCCGATCTCGCGCGTCCATGGCCGCCGGCACCACCTCTGCGCCGGCGTGGATGTTGCCGCGGTGGTCCACGCCGCTCGGGACTCGCAGGCAGGCGCCACGGGGCACCCCGTCGATGACGATGACCCGCTTGTCGCCCAAGCGCGCCTCGGGGAGGTAGCGCTGAGCCAGGATCTTCCTCCGCCCGTGCTGAGTCGAGGTCTCGAGGATGACGCCGATGTTGGGGTCGTCGCTGCGCAAGATGAAGACCCCCTCGCCCCCGTTGCCGTCGAGCGGCTTGACGACGATCGTGCCCAGCTCTTCGGCGAAGGACCGGATCCGGCGCTGGTCCTGCGTCACGAGGGATTCGGGCACGAGGTCGGGGAAGGCCATCGCCCACGCCTTCTCGTTGAACGACCGCAACCCCTCGGGATGATTGACGACCAGCGTATCGCGGGCCGCCAGATCGAGGATGTAGGTGTTGAAGATGTAGCCCATGTCGAAGGGCGGGTCCTTGCGCATCCACACGATGTCCGCGTCGCTGAGCGCCACGTCCGCCGGCGCGCCGAGCTCCGCGTGCGCGCCCTGCACCGGCTTCACCTTGGCGGGGCGGACCACGGCCCGGGCGACCCCGGAGCGCTGGTACAGGTCCTCGACCCGCCCATAGAGCACCTCGTGCCCGCGCGCCTCGGCCTCGAGCATCAGCGCGAAGGTCGAGTCCTTGTCGACCCGGATGGACTCGATGGGATCCATCAAGAAGACGTGGCGGACAGCGCTCACGGGCCCTCCCCCGCGTCGTCATCGTCCCCGGTCGGCTCGGCCGGCGCGTCGCCCGCGGGTGGCTTTTCCGGTGGCTCCGGGGCCGCCGCCGGCGCGGGCGCCGCCCAGCTCCAGCCCGCGATCAGCAGCGAGCGGGCCGCCGTCTCCACGCCCACCACCTTCCGGCTCGCGTCCACATAGACCTTCGCGAGGGCCGCCCCCGCACGCTGGACGTCCCACTGGGTGCTCTCGATGGCGCCGCCCTTGGGTCCGGTGAAGACCCGCGCGCCAGCCCGCGTCGCGACCAGCGCCGCCTCCTTGCGCGTCGTGGCGTCCAGCGCCGGCAGCGGCACGCTGGCCTTGTCCGGGTCCAGCCGCGAAGCCCAGCTCGCCACGACGTGCAGCGCGTCGGCGTCCCAGACCACGGCCTTGCCGGGCGCGGCCCAGTCCATGGGCTTGCCGTCGGCGTTGAGGGTCACCACGCGCAGCCCCTCGCCGTGGCGGAACGCGAACACGCCCTTGCCTTGCCGCCCCTCGAGCTGCCGCCGGTACTTCACGATGCGCTGGTCGCCGTCCAACTGCAGGAAGCTGGTGAGAAAGGGCCGCTTGCTGTCCTTCTTCTTCACCTGGCCGGACACGTAGGTCGCCTTGTCGCCGCTGGCCAGGCGCACGGTCTCGAGGCCGACCTCCTTGCCGCCCTCCCACGCGGTGTAGCGGGTCTCCTTCGGCTTGTCGTCAGCCGCGCGCGCGGCGCCGGGCGAGCCCAGCGTGAGGACCGCCACGACCGCCGCCGCGACGAGGTGTGGGATCTGGCACTGCTGCAATCTCATGACGCTCCGTTGTCCCGGGTGCTGCCCCCGGTTAGTGTGGCCCCCGCTGCGCTGTCAAGCACGAGCGCACCGCGGGCACGGGGTCTCGGGTGGAGTTCATCAAGTACCACGGACTTGGAAATGACTTCCTCGTCTTCGAACGCGGGCTCGAAGGCGCTCGCTCCCTGACCCGCGCGGAGGTCGTCGCGGTGTGCGATCGGCGCCTGGGCGTCGGGGCCGACGGCGTCGTGTTCGCGCGGCCGTCCGAGACCGCGGCGCTGCGGATGGAGCTCATCAACAGCGACGGCAGCACGCCCGAGATGTGCGGCAACGGCATCCGCTGCCTGGTCGCCTACGCGGTCGACCACCTGGGCTTGACCGCCAATCCGCTGCCGGTCGAGACGCTGGCAGGCGTGCTCGACTGCGCCTGGAGCAAGGACGGGTCGGGGCGGGTCGACACGGTGCGCGTCGCCATGGGCCGGCCGACCTTCGACCGCGCGCAGATCCCGATCGAGGGCGACGGCGACGCGCTCGCCCTCGAGGTGCGGACCCCATCGCGCACCTTCGTCGGGACGGGCGTCGGCACCGGCAACCCGCACTACGTCATCTTCGGCGACGCCCGGCGCGAGACCGCCGAGACCTTCGGCCCCGCGCTCGAGCGGCACCGGCTCTTTCCGCGAGGCACCAACGTGGAGTTTGCCGAGATCCAGGCGCCAGACCACATCCTGCTCACGGTCTGGGAGCGCGGCTGCGGCCTCACCATGGCGTGCGGCACCGGCGCGACCGCGACCGTGGCCGCGGCGGTCCGCCACGGGCACGTCCCCGCAGACCAGCCGATCCGCGTGACGCTGCCGGGCGGCGACCTCACGATCACCGTCAGCGCGGCGCTCGACGCGGCCACCATGGAGGGCCCGGCCCGCGAGGTCTTCCGCGGACGGATCGACCTGTAGCCGACGCGGCGACGCCAGCGTGGGGTTCACGCTGGCGTCCGGCGGCGGCGGCCTCGCGGGGCCGCCACGCGCGTCTGGTCCTCGGCGCTCACCCGCCGCGAGGGCGAGGCGCTGCGCCCGCGCTACTTGCGGCCGACGCTCGCGGTCACTTCCACGATGCCGTTCTTCGCGCCGGGGACCGCGCCCTTCACCAAGAGCAGGTTCTGCTCAGGGTAGATGGCGACGACCTGCATGCCGCGGTTGGTCACGCGGGCGTTGCCCATCTGACCGGCCATGCGCTTGCCCTTGATGACGCGCGAGGGGAACGCCGACTGGCCGATGGAGCCGGAGTGGCGCTTGTACTCGTGCGTACCGTGACCCTTCTCTTTGGCGCCCTTGAAGCCGTGACGCTTCATGACGCCCTGAAAGCCACGGCCCTTCGTCTTGCCGCACACGTCGAGCTTCTGGCCGGGACGGAACATCGCGACCGTGAGCTCGCCGCCCACCTCCACGCCGTCCAGCTCAGCGTCGCCCACCCGGAACTCGCGCAGAACGCGGGCCGGGGCCACCTTCGAGTGGTGGAACACACCCAGCTCGGGGCGGTTCAACTTCTTCTCGGCGATGTCGTCGTATCCGAGCTTCACGGCCGAGTAGCCGTCCTTGCCGTCACGCCGCTTCACCTGAACGACACGGTTGGGTCCAAGCTCGAGGACCGTCACCGCCACCAGGTTTCCGTACTGGTCGAAAACCTGGGTCATCCCTACTTTTTTGCCAACCAAGCCCTGCGCCACAGCGTCACCTCATGTCTCGTCGTTAAGCGGTGCCTTCGGAGGCCCGCCCAGCGGACGCGGGAAGCTAGCAGCGCCCCCCGGGGGTGTCAATCGTGAATCCGCCCGCCGACTCTGGCGGGCGCTTCAGTCGGCGCCGGCTCGCGCTGAGCCGGCACCTTCTCTCGCTCGTCAGCGCAGCACGATCGGGTAGTTCACGATCATCTGCGGATCCGTGAAGCTCGAAAAGCGAGTCGCCAACAGGGCGTTTACGATGCAGCTCTGCACCGCGCTGGTGGTGCCGCCGCCACCGGTGATGCGCGCCGAGGTCACCGCGCCCGAAGAGGCGATGACCAGGGTGGTCTTGACCGTCACCGAGCCCGGCGGGCGATCCGGCTGCGCCGCGTAGCACGCCGAGAAGCTGCCGTGACGCTTGCGCAGGGTGCCCTTGAGCGCCGAGGCGCCGAGCTTGGCCGGCAAGCCGCTGCCGGCCGAGTCGGAGTCACCGCCGGTCGGTTCGGGCTCCGCGACCGCCTTCTTCTTCTCGAGCTGCTTGAGCAGATCGTTGACGTCCTTGCTCGATCCGCCGGCCGTCGGCACCGACTTCGGGATCTCGGCCTCGCGCTTGGCCGGCTCCGGCTTCGGCTCCGGCTTCGGCGTCTCCGCGCGGGGCCTGGCCGGCTCCGCCTTCGGCTTGGCCGGCTCCGCCTTCGGCTTGGCCGGTTCGGCCTTCGGCTTGGCCGGCTCAGCGACCGCGGGAGCCTCCCCACCGTCGTCTGCCGCGCCCTCAGGCTTCGCGTCGCCGCCTCCGGGGGCGCCCTCCGCACCCGCCGCGGGCTGCTCGGCGCCTGGCTCCGGCTCGGTCTCGGCGGCGGCGGCTCCTGCCGCGACTCCAGCCGCAGCCGCTTCGGCGCCTGCGCCAGCGCCGTCTGGTGGCACCGGCGCCTCTGCCGGCTTCGCGGGTGAGGCCGCGGCGACGGCCGCCTGCTCGCCAGCCGGCGCGACCGTGCGGGCCTCCGGCGCGGGCTCGGGCTTCTGCTGGCTCATCAGCCACCAGACGAGCACCCCGCCCACGGCCACCGCCAAGACGGCCACCAGCGCCATCTTCAGCCCGCCGCCACGCCGCCGCGAGACGATGGGAGAGGCCAGGGTCATCCCGCCACCGCCGCCTGGCAAGATCAGCGAGGAGGCCGCGTCGTCGCCGAACGGGCTGCTGGTCACGCCGCCCGACTTGGCCGACGTGCGCGCCGCTACCGCGCGGATGTCGATGAGGCCGCTGGACTCGGTGACCATGGAGTCGTCGTGGGTGCCGCCCTGGTCGCCGGAGCTGCCGATGTCGTCGAGGCTGAAGAGCACCGACGTCTCGCGGCGCCCGTGGACGCCGGGCTTGGCTCCGCCGCTGAAGTCGTCATCACCAAAATCGTCGCTGCCGAAGATGTCGTCGTCGTCCGCCGCTCCCGCGACCACCTCCGGTGAGTCAAAGAGCGAGGACGTGGTCGAGGCGGCCTTGGGCGCCGCCGCCTCATGGGGGCGGCTGACCGGTGCAGCCGACATGGAGAAGAGAGGCGCGTCGGCGGCCGGCTGGGCTGCCGCGGCGTCATCCCCGAAATCGTCGCTGGCACCGAACAGAGGCAGGTCGTCGTCGTCCGCCGGCTCCTCGTCGTCGCCGGCGCCGCAGAGCGAGGCCGCAGCGGAGCTCGCGGACGTCGCGAAGAGGCTCTCGCTCGAGTACTGCGCGTGGGCTCGGGCGATCTGATATTGCGGGATCATCGTGGTGTCGGAGCCCGCGTCTTCTTCGTCCGCCGGGGCCGCCTGCTCGCCCGGGGCCACCGTCTCCGTCGCAGCCTCGGGAGCCGCCGCCGCGAGCGAGTCGGGCGTGAGGGCCGACAGCTCGTGGATGGTCTTCATGGCGCTGCTGGCCGCCGCGATCTCCGACTCGGTCGCGTGCTCGGCCGGCGTCTCAGCGGGCGCCGCGTGAACGGGCGCTGCGGCCTTCGGGACCTCCGCCGGCAGCAACGCGGCGATCGCCTCGATCGACTTCAGATGCTCCCAGCCGGCCATCCCCTGAGACCACGCGTAGCTGTCGCCGGTCAGGACGCCATCGTGGACCAGGCGCGCCAACGCGTCAGCACCCACGGGCCCCTGACGCTCGGTCCCGACCGCGTAGTACCACGCCACCTCGGCCGCCGCGCCCTCGCCCGCGATGCCCTGCACGAGGATCGGCGCGCCACACTTGCGACACGTGATCTTGAACGTGCGCCCGGCCCCCTGGACCTTCTCGTCCGGGATCGCGTAGCGCGTGTTGCAGGATTCGCAGTTGATCTTCATGGGGCGGATCCAGAGGCGACAGGTGAGAGAGCGCCGGGAGGGGAGCCCCGCCGCACAAGGGTGCGCTGATTATATTAGGTGATCTCTGGAAGACTGGGCAACCCCTACGCGGGAAGCCAGGTCTCCATGCCACCGCAACGCGCGGCGCGCGGGATC
>CAZNZH010000196.1:0-8875 GCA_964577445.1 uncultured Myxococcales bacterium | reverse complement strand
AACGCTCGGTCGTCATCGCCGCCGGCCTCCGCTACCTGGCCGACTGTCTGGCCGCCCGCCTCGTCGCCCTGCTCGACGCCCCCGCCCCCGCCCCCCCGCCCCCCAAAGCCCCTGACGACCCCCTCAGAAGTCCAGGTGCATCCCCGCCTCGGTGACCACCACGATGCGCTCGGGCAGCAGCTTAAACTCGGAGAAGCGCTGATAGGTCAGGTCGGTCTTCAGGTCGAAGGCCAGCGCCACGGTCTCGGGCAGCGACGTGACGTTGAACCCCAGCTTGAGGCCGCCCGTGATGCCCACGAAGGGGCCCAGCTCGCGGTCGGCCGTCATGTATTTGCGCAGGCGGTCATAGGTCTGCTCGTAAAAATCGACCCGCGACTGCGCGTAAAAGCGCGCGCGCAGCCGCCAATCAAACCACGGCAGCGGCGTGTTGCTCAGCATGGCCTGCACCGTGTGCCCGGTCATCCCCCAGGTGTCGAAGTAGAGGCGGTAGTCGCCGCCCAAAAACCACTTGGAGCTGAGCGCGCCGCGTAGCCGAGCGACGACGGCGTTTCGGAAGCGCTCGCTCGGCGCGCTCTCGGTCGTGTAGCTGCCGTCGAGCAGCGACACGGCGCGGTAGGGGCTCTGCTGAAAACCCGCGGAGTAATTGAAGAACCAGCCGAGCTGGGCGATGAGGTGTCTGCTGAGCAACTGCGACACGCTCGCCGTCAGCGTGTGGCTGGCGAGGCTCTCGTCGAAGTTCGGGTCGCCGCTTCGGCCCACGCTCGAGTCCGTGTAGCCGTAGCCAAACGTCAGCGTGGTGTTGCGCTGAAAGAGCTCGGTCGCCGCGCCCAGCCCGACGCTGATGGAGGAGTAGTCGTTTTCGTGGGAGTAGGTCGCGCTGGCGCTCAGGGTCGTCAGCTTCAGCCGCACCGAGGCGCCGCCCTCGTACTCCTGGCGCACCTCTTGGAAGTACCCCTTGGGCGACGCGGCGGTGACCACGTCGACCGACGCGCAGCTCATGATGTCGTAGGCCGCGTGGGCGTGCAGGGTCACGATCCTGGCGACCGTGCCCTCGACCCTGGCGATGGGGGTCACGACGGTGTTGCCGTCGTTGTCGCTGTAGTAGTTGACCTTCACGACCGTGCGGACCGGGTGCTCCACCTGAGCGGAGGCCGGTCGAGCTGCGACGCACACGATCGATAACGCCGTGATCGCAAACGCAATCGCCGTAGTCATTTGTATGCGCTTGCTGCGGTGCGCTGTCGTCTCACGCGGGGCCTCGGGGCCCGTCAATTGCAGCCGCACCCGCCGCCTCCAAAGCCGAACCCGCCCGCCGCGCCTTCGCGATACTGAAAGACGTGCTCCTCAAGCTGCACCTCGACGAGGTCGGCGCCGAAGAGCATCTGGGGCTTCGCCAACGTGCCTCGCTCCCAGGGCTTGACGACAGCGCAGCCCGACGCGCTCGCGACCGCGAACAGGGCGGCCGTGACCAGGGCTGAGCGGGCAGCGCGGGCGCGCCGGCCGCGCCGGGCAGCGACGAGCAGCAGCGCCAACGCCAGGGCCGCGAGGAGACCGCCGCCGCCGCCGGGCGCGCCGCCGCAGCCAGGTGCAGGAGGTTCATGGGCCGCGGGCGCCTCGCCACCCCCGACGTAGCCGCCGCGAGCAGCGCCCGGGGTGATCGCTCCGAGGGGCTCGCTGCCCGGCTCCTGGGCGGGCTGCGCGTCCGGCGAAGGGCCGGGCAGCTCCGGGCCCTGCGGCGCATCGGGCCCTGGGCGCGCCGCGTCGCCTTGCGCCGTGTCGAGGGGACGCCCGAGATCTGGGTTCCCCGCGATATCCGGTGGGTCGGGCTCGATCTCGGGCGCCGCGTCCGGGGTGGTGCCGGCGTCTGGAGGCGTCCCGGCGTCGGGGGCGCCGCCTCCCAAATCCTCAGGCGCCACCTCGGGATCTGGAGGCTTCGGGAAGTAGGGGCAGGGCTTCGCGGCGCACCCGTAGACCGCCATCTGGCTGGGGCTGGCCAAGATGTTGCAATCGCAGCAGGCGATGCCCGCGCCGGGTTTGACGCCGGGCAGGGTGTCGTCGCAGTCGACGCCCTCGGGCGAGCCGTCGCCGTCCGCGTCGACCGGCGGCGGGGCGACGTAGCAGAGGTCGACGCCGCAGACCTTGCCGGAGCAGGGGTCGTTGTCGTCGCAGTCGTACTGGGTGGTCCAGCCGTCGCCGTCGGCGTTGTAGGTGCTCACGATGCCCAGGATGGAGGCGTTGCCGTCGTCGCCGTCGATGGGGCACTTGGAGAAGTGACAGTACTTCTCCGCTTTGCCGTTCGTGCGGACGTAGCCGTCGTGGTCGCAGTCGCAGCCCTCGCCCCACAGGCACGACGCGCCGGTCTTGATGTCGCAGGAGGTGTCGGCGGCGCGGGCGGTGGGGGCGAAGGCGGCCAGGGCGGCCAGGAGCGCGACGGAGAGGGCGGCGCGGGTGCTGTTCATGTTCGCCTGCGGGCCGCTGCGGCGGCCAGGAGCGTGAGGAGGGCCAAGACGGCGGCGGCGACGTTGCCGGGGCCGGCGGGGGTGTCTTCGGGGTCGGGCGTGGGGGCGGGGGCGGAGGCGACGTGGGCGTCGCGGAGGGTGCGGTGCAAGAGGCCCACGGCGTCGCCGGCGTAGTCGGGGTAGGCGGGGTCGATGGAGGCGCCGCCGTCGCCGTCGACGAGGCCGACCCAGAGCGTGGCGGTGGGGACGCCGGTCGGCGCGCGCCAGGCGAACTGCCAGGAGGTCTTCCCGCGTACGGCGGCGCGCAGGGCGGCGGCGATGTCGGCGTCGGAGGAGCCGGCCGCGGCGAGGGCTGCCACGTCGACGCAGCGGGCGGGGTCGGCGTCTGGGGCGTCGCAAGTGCGCGGAAATTCAAGAGATTGTCCGCCGATGGCGTGCCCGCGGGCGATGAGCGCCGTCCCGTCCGAGGCGACGGAGGGGCAGGTGGGGTCGGCGTCGGTGAGGTCGTTGGGGCAGAGGAGGCCGGCCGGGGCGCCCGCGGGGTCGAGGATCTCGGCGGTGAAGAGGTTGCGGTTACAGCCGGCGTGGCCCGGGGTGCAGCCGCCGGTGCGGTCGAGGCCTCGGGTCTCGTGGGCGAGGGTCACGGTGATGCGGTAGGTGCGGCCGGGCTGAAAGAGGCCGTCTCGCAGGAGGTCTGCGGGGGCGCTGGTGACCTCGAGGTCGGCCTGGCGGTCGCCCTGATGGCACGTGGCGCAGGTCAGGCCGTGGGCGGTGGGCGAGCCGGTGAAGGCGCGCCAGTCGCCGCCGCCGCTCATGGCGTCCAGGTCGAAGGTGGACGCGGCGGAGAAGCCCACCAGGAGGGGCGCGGCGAGGCAGAGCGCGGCGATGAGGGGGCGGGTCATCGGAACTTCAGGGGGCAGTCGGCGGCGGCGGCGCCGTGGAGCCAGGCGCGAATGGCGAGGTAGCCGGGGTCGCTCTTGGACGTGAAGACGTCGCCGCCCAGGCGCGCGACGTGGACGGTGCCGCCGGCGCTGGTCGCCAGCGGGCGGGTGAGGAGCTGGCTGTCGTCGGCCGGACCGCGGGCGAAGCCGCGGGCCTGCAGGAAGTTGAAGCGCTCTTCATTGCCGGTGAGCGGCGGCTGGATGCCCTCCTCGACGTCGTCGAGGGTGATGAGCTGGCGCGCGGCGGCGTACTGGTCGGCGATGCGCATGCGGCCGGGGGCGAGGACGCGCAGGCGGCGCTCGGAGTAGCCGTGGCAGGCGGGTGATGAGCACTCGCGGACCAGGACGGGCTCGACGGCGCAGCGGAAGTACTCCTCGGTGACCGCGGGGGCGTCGGCGGGCGGATTCAAAAGGCCGCAGCTAGCGGAGATCAATGCGAAGGCGCAGAGCGCGGCGAGCCGGAGGGCCAGCCCAGGCGTGCGCGGCGCCCTCACGGCCTGGCGCCGCTGGGGCGCAGGCCGTCGCTCCACAGGACGTGGCCGTCGGCCTCGACGATGACGGCCTTGGCGCCCGCCTGCTCGACCGCGCGGAGGCCCTCGGCGCCGCCCAGGATGAACGCGGTCTTGGTCAGCACCTCGGCGTCGGTGGCCGTCGCGGCGAGCACGGTCGCGCTCTGGCTCTTCTCGGCCGGGTAGCCGGTGCGCAGGTCCAGGATGTGGTGGTAGCGCTTTGTGTCGATGATGGCGTAGCGCTCGTAGTCGCCGCTGGTGGAAAACGCCGCGTCGCGGACCTCGACGGTGGCGAAGATCTCGCCGTGATGGCGCGGGTCGGCGATGCCCACCCGCCACGGGCGCGTGCCGTTTTGGCCGGCGCAGTAGAGGTCGCCGCCCGCTTGGACCATGAAGTCGGTGAAGCCCTTCGCGCGGAGCCGGGCGACGATGGCGTCGACCGCCGCACCTTTGCCGATGCCGCCGAGGTTGATGGCCATGCCCTCGCGTTTGAGGCGCACGGCGCGCTTGGCGTCGTCCAGCTCGATGCCCGCGTAGCCGACGCGGGCGAGGTGGGCGCGCACCTCGGCGGGGCTCGGCACGCGCGTGAGGCGGGTCCGCTGGTGCTCGCCGGGCGGGGTGTCGAACCGCCAGATCTCGGTCAGCGGGGCGAAGCTGGCGTCGAAGATGCCGTGGGTGTCGACGCTGGCCTGGCGCGCGCGGCGGATCAGGTCGTAGGTGGCGTCGGTGACCATCACGGGGCGGCCGCCGGCGGCGCTGTTGATGCGGGAGATCTCGCTCTCGGGCAGCCAGGTGCTCCAGAGCTCGTTGAGGCGCGCGACCTCGGCCAGGGCGGCGTCGGCCTCGGCGTCGGGGTCGACCCCGGGGACGGGGCAGAGCACGACGGTGACGCGGCTGCCCATGCCGCCGCCGACGTGGGTCGTGAGGCCCGGGCAGCCACCGGGCGGCGGGCTGGTCTGGGTTGGCTGGGGCTGGGGCGGGGGCGGCGCCGGAGCGGGGCCGGGCGCGGGCGTGGCGGTGCGCTTGGTCCCGACCGCGCGCCTCACCGCCTCGCGCAGGCGCGGGTACGGCTCGCCGTCGATGCGCTCGACGATGTTGCCGAGCCGGTCGACCACCACGGCGTAGGGCATCTCGGTCACCGCGTAGGCGGCGGGGGTCTTGCCTTGGGGGTCGTGCAAGAAGGTCAGCGACAGGGCGCGGGAGTCGACGAACTGGCGGGCCGGCTCCGGGGTCTCATCGACGCTGATGGCCAGGATGTCGAGGTCGCCGGCGAACTCGGCCAGCAGCTTCTGATGCTCGGGCATCGACTCCTTGCACGGCACGCACCAGCTCGCCCAGAAGTCGACGACGACGACCTTGCCGAGAGAATCGGCGAGCCGAACCGTGCCTGAGCCGCCCAGCCGCGGCAGCTCGAACGGGGGCGCGCTGCGGTCTCGAGCGCGCGCAGGGCTCGCCGCGAAGAGCAGCAGTAGCGCGATGGTTCCCAATGTTTTCAGGTGCTTACCCACGCTCGCCCCCCGGCTTGCCGCCCGCGGCTCACGGGTCCTGGGCCTCCTCACCCTATAGAGGAGGGCCCGCAATCCCAGCCGTCCGGCCGATCGCAGCGCGCACGGCAGACCACGACCGGAGCCACGGTACGGATCAGGCCCGCGCGCAGTCAAGCGATCACGCGAAGAGCGTGCAATCGGGCCGCGGCCGAGCCCAGGCCGGAGGTCACCGGCGCGGAGTCATGTCAAGACTTGCGATCGGCTCCGCCGCCCCACACGGGGCGCGCGCCGTCGCCCGTGCCCGCTGGGCCCGGCGCTCTACGCCTCGGTGGGGATCGCGATGGCCGGCAGGCTCAGCTCCCAGGTCGCGGGCTGTGGGCTGCTGAGGGTCAGCGCGCCGGCCTGGCGGCTCATCAGCTCCGCGGCGATGTAGAGGCCGAGCCCGTGGCCGGCGGCGTCGGAGCCGCGCTGGAAGGGGCGGAAGAGGTGGGGCGTGAGGCTGTCGGGCAGGCCGACGCCGTCGTCGCTGACGCGCAGGATGACGCGCTCGCCCTGGCGCCGTGCGCTGAGGTGTACCGTCGAGGCGGCGGCGTGGCGGGCGGCGTTTTGCAGGAGGTTGTCGAGGACCTGGCCCATGGAGAGGCGGTGGCAGACCACGCTGAGCGCCGGTGGGCAGTCGATGATGACCCGGACCCCGGCGTCGCCCAGCACGGCGCGGTTGCGGGTGGCGGCCTCGGTGAGGAGCTCGGCCACGCTGGTCGGTCGCGCCGGCACCGCCTCGGCCTCGGCGCGCGCCGCCTGGAGCAGGTGCTCGGCGAGGTCCACCAGGCGCGCGGCGTCCCCCTGCAGCTCCTTCAGGGTCTGGCGGTAGGCCTCCGCACTGCGCTCGCGGCGGAGCGCCACCTCCAGCTCCCCGACCAGGGCCGTCAGGGGCGTCCTCAGCTCGTGGGAGGCGGCGGCGACGAAGCGCGCCTGGGTCCGAAACGACTGGCGTATCGTGCCCAGCATGAGCTCCAGCGAGGCGGCCAGGGCGGCCACCTCCTGGGATGCCCGGGGGCCCACCTCAAAGCGCGGGCCCGGGGCGTGGCGCCAGTCGTGCTCACCCTTGACCAGCGCGTCCCCCGCGGCGGCCAGCCCGCGCAGGTCGTGGCTCACCGAGCGCACGCCCAGCCAGGCCGCCAGCACGACCAGCAGCAGGACGATGACGCCGGCGGGGACGGCGGCTTGGGTGGTCGCCCACAGCGCCGCGTCCACGTGCGCGTGGTCCACGCCGGTGATGTAGGTCACGGGCTGGCCGTCACGCCCCTCGGCGCCGAAGAACACCAGCCGCAGCTCGTGCTCGGTCAGGGCCGTGGTGGTGAGGTACCGGAAGGCCCCGGGTAAGAGCGGGGCGCAGAGGGCGTCGGGCAGCCGGCGGATGCTCAGGGTTCGCGTGGTGGCCAGCACCTCGCAGCCCCGGGCCACGGCGGCGTAGCGGTGCATCGGAGCGGCCGCGGTGTAGGGCAGGGAGAGCAGGGTGTCGTGGACGTGGACGGGCTCCTCGGTCTCCCGGTCCACCTCGGCGGCGTCCTGGCGCGCCATCTGGAGCAGCAGGGCGTCGGTGGCCTCGTGGACGCGCCCGTGCAGCACAAAGAGCACCAGGCTGGTGGACGCGGTGATGGCCACCAGGGCGACCAGGGCGACGGAGCGGAGGACCCGGCGCTGTAGCGTCGTGCGCGTCACTCGGCGGGCCCTGCGTCCAACTCGCCCTCGGGGCGCAGCCGGTAGCCACGGCCGCGGACGGTCTCGATGACCGAGGCCGCGCCCGGGGCGTCCAGCTTGGCCCGAAGGTAGCCGATGTAGACGTCGACGACGTTGGTGGTCGGGTCGGCGGAGACCCCCCAGACCCGGTCGAGGATGCGGCTGCGGCTGAGCACGTCTCCGCGATGCTTCAGCAGGAGATCCAGCAGCGCAAATTCACGGCCGCTGAGCCCGTCGGTCTCGCCTCCCCGGGTCACCGTCCGCTCGCGCAGGTCCAGGGTCGACGCGCCGACGCGCACCACCCCGGCCGGCCCCTCGCGGCGGAGGCGGCGGGTCACCGAGCGGATGCGGGCGAGCAGCTCCTCGAAGCTGAAGGGCTTGGGCAGGTAGTCGTCGGCGCCGGAGTCCAGGGCGAGGACGGTGGCGGGCACGCCGGTGCGCGCGGTGAGCATGATGACCGGGGCCGTCAGCCCGCCGTCGCGCCAGTGGCGCAGGAGCGACACCCCGTCGAGGCCGGGCAGGCCCCAGTCCAGCAGGATGACCTCGTAGGGCTGGGCGAGCCCCTGGTCCATGGCCACGTCGCCGCGCTCGCACACGTCCACGGTGTGGCCCTCCTCCTGGAGGCCGCGGCTCAGAAAGCGCGCGACGCGGGCGTCGTCCTCGACGATGAGGATCAGCATGGTGCGGGCATATCAGGCCCGGACCGGGGCGTCATCCGGTGGGGTGCTGGGGGCGCGGAAGAAGCGGGCGTAGAGCGCGGGGAGGACGACCAGGGTCAGCCAGGTGCTGGTGACCAGCCCGCCGATGACCACGGTGGCGAGCGGGCGCTGGACCTCCGCGCCCACGCCGGTGGCGATGGCCATGGGGACGAAGCCGATGCCGGCGACCAGGGCGGTCATCAGCACCGGCCGGAAGCGCTCCTCGGCGCTGCTCAGGGCCGCCGCCGCCGCGGACAGGGCGCCGGGGCCGCGGCGGAGCTCGATGGTGCGGCTGAGCAAGACGATGCCGTTCATCACGGCGACGCCGAAGAGCGCGATGAAGCCGACGATGGCGCTCATGGACAGGGGCAGGTCCCGGGCCCAGAGGATGAGCAGGCCGCCGGAGGTGGCCACCGGGACGTTGAGGAAGATGAGCAGGGCGGGCTTGAAGCCGTCGAAGGCCACGTAGAGGATGCCGAGGATGAGGAAGAGCACTAGCGGCAGCATGATCCCGGTGCGGGTGGCGGCGGTGCGGAGCTGCTCGTACTTGCCGCTCCACTCGAGCCAGTAGCCGTCGGGCAGCGTGACCTGGGCCTCGACCGCCTGGCGCGCCGCGGTGACGAAGGAGCCGAGATCTCGGCCGCGCACGTTGCTCTTGACGACGACGCGCCGGCTGCCCGACTCGCGGTCGATGCGGGCGGGGGAGCTCACCGCGTGGACCTGGGCGAGCTCGGACAGCGGGACGGAGCGGGCGTCAGGCAGCACGACGGGCATGTCCTCGAGCGGCATGTCGGGGGGCAGCGCCACCTTGATCATCACCGGGTCGCGGAACTGCCCGCGGGTGACGCGCCCGACCTCGCGACCGCGCTGCACGCCAGCGACCAGAGACAGGAGCTGCTGGGTGTCCACGCCAGCCCGGGCGACGGCCGCTTCGTCCACCACCACGTCCACGCCCGGGACCCCCTCGAGGGTCGGGGGCAGCACGTCGGCGGCCCCGTCGACCCCCTTGAGCGCCACGGCGACCTCGGCGCCCAGCGTCAG
>CAZNZH010000195.1:0-8902 GCA_964577445.1 uncultured Myxococcales bacterium | reverse complement strand
TGCAGCGCAGTCGTCGGGGCTGGCCCCGATCGTCGCGTTGATCATCGCGATCGCGCTGTTCGCAATTGCGAGGCGCCGCCGCCGTCAGCCCTCAAGCTCTGCGCGGTAGGCGCGCACGGCCTGGCTGGTGGTGTCGTGGTCCAGGTGGCTGGCCAGTTGGGCCAAATCGATGCCTGGCAAGACGCTTGAGCTGACAGCGAGCGCGTAGGCGTCGCCGTGGAGCACGTGGGCCTCAAGCTGGCCGTTGTCCCACACCCAGACCTCCTGCACACCGAGGCGCCGGTAGATCTCAAGCTTGCGCAGACCGCCCCAGGTCCAGATGACCTCGATGGCGAGGTGGGGGCGCTTCTTTTTAGCGGTGCCGAATACGTAGCACTCGTCGGGCTCGACGCCCGCCTCGGCTTTCGACTTCTTCAGTGTCCAGGAGCCGTAGGTTGAGAACTCGATGTCGTTGACGAAGCAGAACGCCTCGACGAGGCAGCCGATGACGCCCTTGATGCCTTCGTGGGGTTGGGAAGGGGACATGAACTCGATCACCCCGTCGAGGTACGAGATCCGGGGCCCGGCGCAGTCGCCCCGCACCTCCAGCATCCGCTCATAGTCGGCCCAGGTGGCGCCGCGCAGACACACGATGCCGTCTTCGGGCCAGTGCTCGGGCGGGGAGCTGAGGTCTTCGGCGGTAGCGCTCATAAACACCAGACTAGCATGTCGGTGAGCTGAGCTCACCGCGCCGACCGATTGCGCGGTTCGTTGAAGCTCAGGTCCTGTGGCGGCGCGGCGCCCGTCCGTGGGCGCCGCACCGCCCATGCCTCACTCGCTCAGCGCGCGCGCGAAGAGCACGTTGTTTTCGAGGTGGATGTGCTCCATCAGCTCGGCCTCGAATCGCTCGAGCGCGTCGTAGAGTCCACGCCACGTCCCACACGCGTCGGACGGCAGCGAAAAGTCGCCGGTGAGCTCGCGGATCCGGTTCAGGTCGGCGCCGTGGTCGTCGTGCTCCTGCATCATCACGCGGATGGGCATGTGGACGTTGCGACCACGGTTGCCGGAGCGCAGCGCCGGAAAGAGCACCATCTCCTCCTTGTCGAGGTGCCCGCTGAGCTCGGCTTGGATCCGCTCAAGGTGGCTCGCGAGCCCGCGCGGGCAGTCGGCCTTGTCGGCATGGACGCGTTCGACCTTGGTCGCCGCCTCGACGAGCGCTGGCAGGTCCACCCGAAGCGGGGCGTGATAGCGCGTCAGGATCTCGTCGATGAGCTCCGGGACCGGCCGGGTGTCCCAGCGCCCGGGACCTCCCGCGGGGTCGCCCTTCAAGCCGGCGATCTCGGCGGTCACCGCCTCGAGATCGATCCCGGCCTCGCGGCACGCGTCGCCGAGGGTTTGGCGGCCACCGCAGCAGAAGTCGAGTCGGTAGCGCAGGAACACGGCGGTCGCTGCCGGGTGCACCGTCGCCAGATGGCCGAGTGTGTCGTTCGCGTCGATCATGGGAGGGGTTCCTTGCTGTGTCTGAGCTGTGTCTGAGGGGTCGACCGGCAGGATCAATGCAGCTATCGAGCCATCATGAGGGGGCAAACCTTACGGCGACTTAGGCGGCGTTCGTTGCGGTTTGCATAACGACCGTTGGTTATTGTTCAAATAACATCGTTATGCTAGCGATAACATCATGCAGATGCAGGACGCGTTATTGGCGATGGCCATTGACCTGACGGCCTCGCTGGCGTCGGACGACCGCCTCAGCAGGCTGCTCGAGGCGCTGCGGCGGGCGATCCCGTGTGACGCGGCCGCGGTGCTGCACCTGTCCGGCGACGAGCTGATCCCGGTCGCGATCCACGGCCTCGCCCCCGAGGTGCTCGGGCGGCGCTTTGCACGTCGCGAGCACCCGCGGCTCGACATGGTCGTCGCCGGGGGCGCGCCGGTGCGCTTTGCCGCCGACAGCCCGCTGCCCGATCCCTACGACGGCCTGCTCTTGGCCAACCCGGACGCGACCCACGACGTGCACGCGTGCCTGGGCTGTCCGCTCATCGCGGGAGACGCCGTCATCGGCGTGCTGACCGCGGACGCGCTCGCCCCCGGCGCGTTCGACGGCCTCGACGAGGGCTTCTTGCGGATGCTCGGCGCGCTGGCCGGCGCAGCGATGAACACCGGCGCGCTCTTTGGGGCGCTGGAGCTGGCGTCCAAGCGCCACCAGCGCGTCGCCAGCGTGCTCCAGCAGGACGCCGCGGCGCGCGACGGCGGCGGGCAGATCCTCGGCATCAGCGCCGCGATCCAGCGCGTCCGCCACGACATCGAGCTGGTCGCGCGGTCGGACTTCGCCGTCCTCATCACCGGGGAGACCGGCGTGGGCAAAGAGCTCGTCGCGCGCGCGGTCCACGAGAGCTCGGAGCGCCACGGCGAGCCGCTCATCTACGTCAACTGCGCAGCACTCCCCGAGACCATCGTCGAGAGCGAGCTCTTCGGCCACGTCCGCGGGGCGTTCACCGGCGCAAACGCAGACCGCGCGGGGAAGTTCGAGGTGGCCGACCGGGGCACCCTGTTCTTGGATGAGGTGGGCGAGCTCCCCCTCTCGGTGCAGCCGAAGCTCTTGCGGGTGCTTCAGCGAGGCGAGATCCAGCGCGTCGGCTCCGACCAGGCGCAGCGGGTCAACGTCCGGGTCGTGGCCGCCACCAACCGCGACCTGCCTCGCGAGGTCGACGCGGGGAGGTTTCGCGCGGACCTCTTTCATCGTCTCAACATGTACCCGATCGGGGTCCCGCCCCTGCGCGAGCGCCGCTCCGACATCGCGCTGCTCGCCGGGTATTTTCTCGACGTGTACCGGCAGCGGCTGGGCCTGGGGCCCCTGCGCCTCACCGACGAGGCGCGGCACGCGCTCGCCGCCGCGCCCTGGCCCGGCAACGTCCGCGAGCTGGACCACCTGCTCGGTCGCGCCGTGCTGCGCGCGGGCGCCGGCCTCGCCCGCGGCGCGCCGACGGTGCTGCGGCCGGAGCATCTGCGCCTGCAATCGGACGCCCTCGACCCCGCCCACGCCGCGCCGACCCAGGCGCTCGCGACCCGGGTCGCGGCCTCCCACACCACGCTCCGGGAGGCTGTCGAGGAGACCAAGCGGCTGATGGTGAGCCAGGCCGTCGCCGCACACGACGGCAACTGGGCGGCCGCGGCGCGGTCTCTGGGCATGGGGCGCGGCAACCTGCACCACATGGCGCGACGCCTGGGCTTGCTGAAGTAGCGCGCGCGCTCGCCGTGGTCAGTGGGCGGGCGGTGCGGCGCGGGCGGTGGTGCAGCGCCAGATCACCTGGCGGCCGGGCCTCGCGGGGTGGGGGAGCGCCCACGCGGTGGCGACCTCGGCCGGCGTCGTCGCGTCGACCTCGGCGTAGCCTAGCGCCAGCAATTCCTCAGTGATCTGCTGGCGATCTCGGGTGTCGCGGACGAAGCCCTGGCCGCCGGTGAAGCGCTTCATCAGCCAGGCCAGCGCGCGCCCGAGGAGGCCGGGGCGGGGCTCCTCGGGGCTCGGGAGGAGGTCGAAGAGCAGGGTCAGCGCGCGGCGGCCTCGGGCCAGCAGGGCGATGCGCTCCCACAGCGCCCGCTGGGCGGCGGCGTCGAGGTACATCAGCAGGCCCTCGGCGATGACCAGCAGGTGCCCCCCGGCCGGCGCGAGCGCCGCGAGGTCGGCGCCGGTGACGTCGGCGCCGACGAGCTGAAAGCCCGGCCGCGCCAAGACCGCGCGCCCCTGCGGCGTCCGCTCGAGCAGCGCGCGCTTTCGCGCCACCATGGGCGGCAGGTCGACCTCGGTGTACCGGAGGCTAGGGTCCGCGGACAGCGCCACCCCGCGCCGCGACAGCCCGCTGGCCAGCTCGAGGACGCAGTCCGCGCCTGAGCGCTTCGCCAGGTGGTCCAGCATCGCGTGCCGCTGGGCCAGGCTCGTCCGCAGCGAGCCGATGCGCCAGACGAAGAGGCGCGCGACGCCCAGGACGAAGTTGGTGACGCGAAACACGTTGCGCGCGTCGGGCGTGGCGAGCAGCTCCGCGCCGTCAAAGCCCGCCCAGCGCCACGTCTCCGACGTGTAGAGCGCGGTCACCGAGAGGTCGCCCTTGGGCGCGGCGGGCGCGGCGTCGAGGGTGGCTGGCGTGGGGGCGTGGGGCGTCGGCATCTCGCGGCGGATGGTAGCAGGGCGCGCCGGGCGGCGGAATCGCCCGTGGGCCGACCTGAACCGGCCGGTGGGGCGCGTCTCGTGCGTGCCCCCGAAAAGCGAGGCATCATCTACGCGTTTGGTGCGGTGCGACCCTGCGCGTTTGGTAGGGCGCACCCCGGAGGTCGGTTGTGAACAAGGTCTGGACTGCGGCTCCCTTCGTGCTCGCCGCGCTGGCGCTGGGCGTGGTGCTCTGGCAGCGCGCGCAGGTCGCGGAGCTGGGCGAGCGGCTCGCGACCCTCAGCAGCGCGGAGCCGCTCACCCGGGAGATCGTGCGCGAGCGGGTGATCCAGCTACCGACCGGCGAGCCAGGCGGCGCAGAGGCCCCGGCCCAGCCCGAGCCCGAGCCCGAGGCGATCGGCGGCGCCGCGGAGCTGGCCGCGATCAGCGCGCGCGTCGAGACCATCGAGCGTCGCGTGTCGTTGGCGATGACGGTGCTCGACGGCATCACGTCGCGGCGCGCCGACCCGGGCGCGCCGGACCCGAGGGCCCTGGCGGCGGAGCTGGCGGCGCTGAGAGACGAGGTGGACGATCTGCACGACGCGCAGGCCGACGCCCTCGCCGCCACGGAGCTGCCTCCAGAGCCGGTCCCTGAGCCCGTCGCCCCGCCGCCGCCGCCCCCGCCCCCGCCGCCGACCATGGCCGAGCGCTGGCGCTCCCTGCGCGACGCCAACGACAAGGTCTGGCTCGACGGCGTCTCGTCCGCCGCGGGGCTCCGGCCCGAGCAGGTCGAGGGGCTCAACAGCGTGGTCAGCGGCCTGCGCAGCAAGCAAGAGGCGACGCTGCAGGCCGTGTGGCGCGGGGACAAGAGCCTCGTGGACGCGCAGATCGAGCTGGACGCGCTCGAGCGCGAGACCGGGCGCCAGTTGGACCGCCTGATGACCGGGACCCAGCGCCGGGCGCTCCAGCGCCGCCTGACCACCTACCCGTCGCCCGGCTGGTCGTACTGACCGGCGCCCACGAGCTACATCCGGTGTAGTTTCACGGTGTTGGTCCCCTCCTCGGGGGGCCAGCCCATGACCACCGCGAACGCGTCGCCCTCGTGGCACAGCCCCTCGCGGCCCAGGATCCCGCTGGCGATCCGCATCGTCTCCGACAGGTTGTCGGGCGGGACGTCGACCCGCGGGATAACGCCCCACTCGAGCGCCAGCCGCGCGGCGACGTGTCGCTTCGGCGTCACCGCGACGATGGGTGCTCGCGGCCGGAACTCGCTCAGCAGATTCGCCGTGCGCCCGTCGCGCGTGAAGACCACGATGGCCTTCAGCGGCAGCGCGTAGCTCATCAGCGCCGCCGCCTTCGCCGCCGCGTTGGCGAAGCCCCAGTCGATCATCAGCGACACGTCCTTGGCCGCGTGCTCTTCCAATAACCACGCCGACTCCACCTCGCGGATGATGCAGTCCATCATCCGCACGGCCTCGACCGGGTAGCGCCCGACCGCCGTCTCGCCTGACAGCATCAGGGCGTCCGTGCCGTCCAGCACCGCGTTGGCGACGTCCGCGGCCTCGGCTCGGGTCGGCGTCGGGTTGCGCATCATCGAGTCCAGCATCTGGGTCGCCGTGATGACCAGCTTCCCGCGCTTGTTGATCTCGCGGATGATGCGCTTTTGCAGCAGCGGCACCTTCTCGGCCCCCATCTCCACGCCCAGATCCCCGCGCGCGACCATGCAGCCGTCCGCGATGTCGCCGATCTCGGCCAGGTTGACGATGGCCTCGGGCTTCTCGATCTTCGCGATGATCGGCGTGCTCTTGGCGAGCCGCTGGGCCATGCGCACGTCGTCGGCGCTGCGCACAAACGAGAGCGCCACATACTCGACCCCGAGCGTGTCGATCGCGAAGGCCAGGTCCACCTCGTCCTTCGGCGTCATCGCGGCGGTGCTGAGCGCGCGCCCGGGGATGTTGATGCCCTTTCCGCCCGAGAGCGTCCCGCCCACCACCACCTTGCAGTGAATGTCCGGGCCCGAGACCTCCACGACCTCCAGGCGCAGCAGCCCGTCGTCGATGAGGATCTGGTCGCCGGCGTCCACGTCGCGCGGCAGGTCTTTGTAGGTCACCGAGACGCGGTCGACGTCGCCGTCCACGTCGCGGGCGGTCAGCGTGAAGGTGCGGCCTACCACCAGCTCGACAGGGCCCGCCCCAAAGAGCCCCGTGCGGATCTTCGGCCCGCACAGGTCGGCCAGCAGGGCCACGGGCCGGCCGGCCTTGGTCGCGCACTTCCGCACCAGCTCGGCCATGTGCCGGTGGCCGTCGTGGGTGCCGTGGGAGAAGTTCAGGCGCGCGCAGTCCATGCCGGCCTCGATGAGGGCCTCGACCATGGCCCGGTCGCTGGTCGCCGGGCCGAGAGTGCAGACGATCTTCGCCCTGCGCATGGAGATTCCTGGGTGGGAGGGTGCCCGGCGTCCCGCGACCGGCAACGCGGCCTGCGAGCGCCTCGCCGATTCGGCGCTTGCAGCCCATATGCCTCTGCCACTTCATCGCGGAAGGCAAGCAACGCGGCCCCCTACAGGCCAAATTCCTGGTCGGGGGCGGCACTACTCGCGATACTTGGCGCGCCCCGCCACATCCCACCGGCCGCCGTCGCCCATGGAGGCCCATGCTTGAGCTCAGCAAGGATCCGCAGACCGCCGAGAGGCAGATGGTGGGCCTCATCTTTTACCTGACCACCTTCGGCCACATCGACGGCGAGTTCGACGCGACGGAGAAGGGCTTCATCCGCGGCTACCTGCGGCGCATCGTCGAGCACCGCTTTGACACGGCGATGCCGGGGGCCGCGCCCGAGCTGCGCGCCGAGATCGTGGGCAAGTTCAGCGCTCACTTCGGCGAGATCCTGGAGGCGACCGACCGCGAGATCCGCGATCTCTGGACCGAGCCCGTGGCCGAGGGCGAGGACTCGGCGCACTTCGTCCGCTCGCGCCTGAAGGTCCGCTGCTTCGAGATCTTCCGAGGCTTCGACCTCGCCGGGCAGGAGCGGCTCTTCGAGGCCATCGAGGCGCTGTTGATGGCCGATGGCGTGGCGCACCCCGAGGAGGTCCAGTTCCGCGCCGAGCTGCTCGATATCCTCGACAGCGACGAGCGAATCGCGGCCGACGGCGGGGGCGCGGGGCCCATGGCGGTCGACGTGGACGCCGTGACCGAGCTGGCCGGCCCGGGCACCGACCACCCCTTCTTCGCGCCGCTCGAGCGCCACTACTCGATCGAGCCCGAGCGCATCGCGAAACAGCTCGCCGCCGACCGCGCGCTCATCGGCAGCGTCCGCGCGCTGCTCGCCCAGCAGCGCCAGCTCGGCAAAGGCGCGCTCACCGGGCGAAAGCGCGTGCAGGAGCTGGCCGGCAAGCAGCCCTTCTTGGACGGCCACGTCTACGTCGTCGCGCCCGACCCCGCGAAGACCTACGAGCTGACGGTGCTGGGCGATCTTCACGGCTGCTATAGCTGCCTCAAGGCCGCGCTGATGCAGTCGCGCTTTCTCGAGCGCGTCGACGCCTTTGAGCGCGACCCTCGCGGCCAGCCGGAGCCGCGGCTGGTGCTCTTGGGCGACTATATCGATCGCGGATTATTCAGTTATAACGGGGTCTTACGCACGGTGATGCAGGTCTTCGCGGCTGCCCCGCGCTACGTCGTGATGCTGCGCGGAAACCACGAGTACTACCTGGAGCACGAGGGAGAGATCTACGGCGGCGTCCGGCCCGCCGAGGCCATCGACACCCTGCGCCCGCACGCGCCGCGCGACGTCTTCCGCGACTATCTGGCGCTCTTTGAAGACCTCCCGAACATGCTGCTCTTCGGCCAGACCCTCTTCGTCCACGCCGGCATCCCGCGCGACTCGCTGATGGCCAACCGCTATAAAGACCTCTCGAGCCTCAACGACCCCGACATCCGCTTTCAGATGCTGTGGAGCGACCCGAGCACGGCGGACTTCATCCCGTCGGCGCTCCAGGAGCAGACGGCGCGCTTCCCGTTCGGGCGGCTTCAGGCGCGGGCCTTTCTCGAGCGCATCGGCTGCAACACGCTGATTCGCGGCCACGAGAAGGTCGAGGAGGGCTTCCGGCGGGTCTACGACGACGGGCGCATCCTGCTGTGTACGCTCTTTTCGGCGGGCGGCGACGCCAACGACGACCTGCCGCTCTTTTCGAGCTACCGCTTCGTCACCCCCACCGCGCTGACCATCCGCTGCCACGCCGGGCGGACGAGCATCACGCCCTGGGTCATCGACTACAAGCCCTACGTCGACCCCGAGCGCAACGCGTTTTACCGGACGCGCTCGAAGATTCGGCACAAGGCGTGATGCTCCGATTCGCCAGGTAATCACTGGCGAATCGGAGGGTTGGTGGATTCGTGCTCGTCCCCAGCGCCGCCGCCGGATAGACTGCGGCCGTGCCGCCACGCGGTCGAGGAGTGCTAGATGGCCGCGAGATGCCCGCAAACACCCGGTGAAGAGATCGTCAACAGCGCCACGCACGCCATCGGCGTCGGGCTGGGCGTGGCGGCGCTGGCGCTGATGGTCGCGCTGGCCGGCGCGATGGGCGATCTCTGGCGGGTCGTGAGCGCCATCGTCTACGGGACCTCGATCGTCCTGCTCTACGCGGCGTCGATGGCCTACCACGGCACGCTGTCGCCGCGCTGGAAGGAGCGCCTTCACCGCCTGGACCACGCCGCGATCTTCCTGCTCATCGCCGGCACCTACACGCCCTTTGCGCTGGTGACGCTGCGCGGGCCCTGGGGCTGGTCGATC
>CAZNZH010000194.1:0-8910 GCA_964577445.1 uncultured Myxococcales bacterium | reverse complement strand
TGTGGATGGCACACCCACAGCCGGTCGAAGCTGACGCCCCACAGCACCCCCCAGCGGTCGATGGCGATGTCGGTCATCTGCTCGGAGGTCTCGTAGCCGGGCGGAAAATCGAACGCGCCGACCGGCGTCACCAGGTAGGTCTTCACGTTCATCGTGAACAGCGTGTCTTCGGTGTGGGCGTAGACCGTCTGGTCCAGCGCGACGCCCGGGCGCTTCGGGTCGTCGGGGAAGGGGTCCGCCGCGTCCGGCACGCCGTCGTCGTCGCGGTCGCCGGTCGCGGGCACCGCGGTCTCGCCGGGCAGGTCGCCCAGACCCGCGCCGAGGTCGGGCCCCGCGCCCGCCGCCGCGTCCGCCACGTCGGGCGTCACCGCGCTGCCGTCGCCGAACTGCGCGTCCCCGACGGCCACATCGGCCACCGCCGCCCCATCGGTGGCCCCGCCCGCAGGCTCCTCAGCGCACGCGGACCCGAGGGCCAGCGCCACCGCCATGACCACGCGCCACCGCCACATCCGCTCTCCTCCGCCGCCGCGTCCGGGCCGAATACTGGCACCGCCAGCCCCGTGGACACCAGCACTCACATCGGTCGCGGCGATCCGGGCCGCGCCGGCAGGGAGCCGCGTTCGCTCACCACGCGAGCCCTTCCGCTTGACCGAGCCGCGCAGAGCGGCCACAACCGCCCCCGTGACTCCACGCATCATCCCGATCCCCGGCTTCAGTGAGCCGATCTCTTGCTGGACCCACCTGCTCGGGGCCGGCGTCGTCGCCATCGCCATGTGGTGGCTCTTCGCCCGCGCTCGCCGCGTCAGAGCTCTCTGGCCCGTCGTCATCTACGTCACCGGCCTGCTCTTCATGCTGTCGATGAGCGGTGTGTACCACCTGCTCGAGCCCGGCCGCACCCCACGCGCCGTGCTGCAGCGCCTCGACCACGCCGCGATCTGGGTACAGATCGCCGGCACCTTCACGCCCATCCACGCGGTGCTCTGCCGCGGGCGGTGGCGCTGGGGCTTTCTGACGCTCATCTGGACCCTCGCCATCACGGGCCTCACGCTCAAGACCGTGTTCTTCACCGACATGTCGGCCTGGCTCGGCACCTCGCTCTACATCGGGATCGGCTGGCTGGGCGCCGCCAGCGCTTGGCACCTCGTGCAGATACGCGGCCGCCGCTTCGCCCGCCCCCTCATCGCCGGCGGCCTCTGGTACACCGGGGGCGCCGTCCTCGAGGCCATCGGTTGGCCCACCCTCATCCCCGGCGTCCTTGAGGCCCACGAGCTCTTCCACCTCGCGGTCCTGGCGGGCGCTTTCGTCCACTGGCGCTTCATCTGGCGCGACGTGCTCGCCGAGCCCGGGCTGCACGATGCCTCGCAATCTGCTAGTATCCGCGCGGGTGCCGCGACAAGCTGACCCGTCACCTCAGCGGAGCCCCGAACCCATGCCCGACGCGAAGCCTGCCACCACCCCGGTCATCGGCTGGCGCGAATGGGTGAGCCTGCCGGATCTCGGCATCGCGCGCGTCAAGGCGAAGGTCGACACCGGCGCGCGCTCCTCGTCGCTCCACGCCTTCCACATGCAGGCGTTCGAGCGCGACGGCGCCGAGTGGATCCGGTTCGAGGTGCATCCCCTCCAGCGCAAGAGTGCGGAGCCAGTCACGGTCGAGGCGCCGATTCTCGAGTACCGCAGCGTCCGGAGCTCGAGCGGGGTCACCCAGCGCCGCCCCGTCATCGTCACCCGTGTGGAGCTGCTCGGCTTGTGCTGGCCCGTGGAGCTCACCCTGGCCCGCCGCGACCAGATGGGCTTCCGGATGCTCCTCGGGCGACAGGCCTTCCGCGGGCGCTTCCTCGTCGACGCGGGGCGGTCGTATCGGGGTCGCAAGAGCGCAAAAAAACCGAGCACCCAGAAGAAGAAGACACTGACCCCGCACACCGGAAGGCAGACCTGAGCATGGACCTCGCGATCCTCTCTTGTAGCCCCAAATGCTACAGCACCCGCCGCCTGCGGGAGGCCGCCGAGCAGCGCGGTCACAAGGCGCGCGTGCTGAACACGCTGAAATTCTCGATCGATCTGCGAGCGGGCCAGCCCGACCTCTATTATCGGCAAGAGCAGCTCGCCCACTACGACGCGACGCTCCCGCGAATCGGCGCCTCCATCACCTACTACGGGACCGCGGTGGTTCGGCAGTTCGAGCAGATGGACGTGCTGTGCGCGAACTCGTCCAACGGGATCTCCAACTCGCGCGACAAGCTGCGCAGCCTTCAAATTCTCAGCCGCCATCGGCTCGGGATCCCTGAGACCACCTTCGTCCGCGACAAAAAAGACGTGCTGCCGGCCATCGAGCGCGTGGGTGGCGCGCCGGTGGTCATCAAGCTGCTCGAAGGCACCCAGGGAATCGGCGTGCTGCTGGCGGAGACCGTCGAGTCGGCGGCCGGCATCGTGGAGCTGCTGCAGAGCCAGAAGCAGAACGTGCTGATTCAGAAGTTCGTCGCCGAGAGCAAGGGCCGAGACATCCGCGCCTTCGTCGTCGGCGACCAGGTCGTCGGGGCGATGCGGCGCGTCGCGCAGGGCCAGGAGTTTCGCAGCAACGTCCATCGCGGCGGGAAGACGGAGCGGGTCGAGCTGGACGAGGACTACTGTGACACCGCGGTGCGGGCGGCGCAGATCATGGGCCTGCGCGTCGCCGGCGTCGACATGCTCGAGAGCAAGGACGGACCGCAGATCATGGAGGTCAACTCGTCGCCGGGCCTTGAGGGCATCGAGGGCTGCACGGGTTTGGACATCGCGGGGGCGGTCATCGACTACATCGCCGCGCAGGTGAACTTCCCCGAGGTCGACATCCGCCAGCGCCTGACGGTCAGCCGGGGCTACGGCGTCGCGGAGATCGCGATCCCCGAGGGTTCGCACTACATCGGCAAGTCCATCGGCGAGTCCGGGCTGCGCGAAAACGACATCAACGTCCTTACGCTGCATCGCGGTACGACCGTGATTCCAAATCCCAAGTCCGAGCGTACGCTGGAGGCGGGCAATCGAATGCTCTGCTTTGGCAAGCTCGAGAAGATGCGCGACCTCATCCCGCCGAAGCTGCGCCAGGAGCGCCGCCAGAAGGTCCTGAAGCTCCCCACCGCGGTGCCGACGGGTCAGGACTGACCCATGGGCCAAGCCAGAGCGCGCAAATCGGTCGGCGTGTGGGGCGAGCAGCGAGTGGGGCTGGGCGAGTCTCGCGACATCAGCGTGCCCGTGAGCGAGAGCTTCAGCAGCGTGATGGTCAACCTCCCGGTGCATGTAAAACGCGGGCCCGAGGAGGGGCCCGTCCTCTTCGTCACGGCGGCGCTCCACGGCGACGAGATCAACGGGACCGGCGCCGTCCGCCAGCTCATCGCGGACGAGGACCTCAAGCTGCTGAAGGGCAGCGTCATCCTCATCCCCGTGCTGAACCTGCTCGCGTTCGAGCGCCACTCCCGCTACCTGCCCGACCGGCGCGACCTCAACCGCGCGTTCCCCGGCTCGTCGGGCGGGAGCCTCGCGAGCCGCATGGCGCGCACCATCTTCAACGAGATCATCTCGCGCGCCGACTACGGTATCGACATCCACACCGCCGCGCTGCGTCGCACGAACTACCCGAACGTGCGCGCGGACATGTCAAACCCCGCGGTGCGCAAGGTCGCTGAGCTGTTCGGCTGCGAGATCGTCATCGACGGCGAGGGGCCGCAGGGCGCCTTCCGAAGTGAGGCGTGCCAAGCCGGCTGCCCCACCATCGTGATGGAGGGGGGCGAGGTCTGGAAGGTCGAGTCCGGGATCGTCGAGTCGGCGACCCGTGGCGTAAAAAACGTGCTACGCGGCCTGGGGATGATCGCGGGCGTGCCCGATCGGCCCGACTATCAAGTCGTCGTCGAGAAGTCGAAGTGGGTGCGCGCGGATTTCGGCGGGTTTTTACAGTTTCACGTGCAGCCCGGCGACATCGTCGAGGCGGGCCAGCCGCTGGCGACCAACACGACGCTGCTCGGCCGCGAGCTGAGCATGCTGCGCGCGCCTTTCGACGGGGTGGTCGTCGGCATGGCGACCCTGCCCTCGGTGACCCCGGGCGAGCCGGTGTGCAACCTCGGAAAGCTCCCGGCCGGGACCAAGCCCAGCGACCTGCTCCGCCTGCGGGGAAGAAAGCACACGCTGGAAGACGACGTCGCCGACGCGCTGTCGACCAACGTCATGGTCATCGAACCGCGGGCCGATTTCGAGACCGACGAGTCGTAACGGGGTGTTCCCAGGCGACTTGCTGGCGTGTGCCTGACCACGGCGTGCGTTCGCGCGCGACACGGGAGTATCGTGGGGTAGCGGTCGACTCAACATGGGGCCGCGGTCCGCGAGCGGAGGAGCACGCCGAGATTTGGAACCGTCACTCCAAGCGCAACTCGAGGTGTTGCAAGCTGAGATGCGGGAGCTTCAGGCTCGATTGGCGCGCGCGGAGGGCGGCGCGCACCCGCGAGCGGGCGCCCGACCGGCCCGGATGCCGTTTCAAGAAGCGGTAGCGCGTGTGAGCAGCGCGATCGTCGCCTCGGGCAGCGTCGATGAGATGCTCGCGGCGGTGCTGGACGCGATGCTGGAAGTGTTCGAGTGCGACCGAGCGTGGCTCCTCTTCCCGTGCGACCCGGAGAGCCCGACGTGGTCCATCCCGATGGAGCGCACGCGCCCGCAGTGGCCCGGCGCGGGGCAGACGGGCGTCGAGGTCCCGATGAACGATTTCGCCAGCGGCCTCATCGCGCGCGTGCTGAAGGCAGACGGAGCGGTCTACAACGACCCGGAACACGATCCCTACCCGCCCGACGACCCGATGACCGCGGCCTTCCACATCCGCTCGCAGATGCTCCTGGGGATATTCCCAAAGCGCGGAAAACCCTGGTGCCTGGGACTGCATCACTGCGCCGAGGCGCGGGTGTACTCCCCCGATGATCGCGAGCTGTTCGCCGTGCTCGGCAGTCGCATCGCGGACGGGCTGACCAGCTTCATCGCTCAGCAAGAGCTACGCGAGAGCCAGGAGCGGCTGCGCACGATCCTCGAGCACGCACCGGAGGCCATCGCCATCGTCGACGTCGCCAGCGGGCGAATCGTCGAATCGAATCGCGCGGCAACCGCCCTCTATGGTGCCGACGCCAGGAGGCTGGCGCAGTTGACCCTCGCCGCGCTGAGCCCACCGGTGCAACCCGATGGGGCCGATTCGGCCCAGGTGCTCCGCGACATGCTCGCGGCCGCGGCGGCCGGCGGGGCCCCCGCGGCGGAGTGGACCCACCGCAGCGTCGGAGGCGTCGACACCCCCTGCGAGATTCGAATGGTGCGGCTGCCCGGGCACGCGGCCGCCCAGGTGCGCGTCAGCGCCACCGACATCAGCGCCCGCAAGCGCGCGGAGGCCGGCAGGCGCGAGCTGGAGGACCAACTGCGTCACGCCCAGAAGCTGAAGTCCATCGGCCAGCTTACCGGGGGAATTGCTCACGATTTCAACAACTTGCTTACCGCTATCGTCGGCAACATCGAGATCGCCCGCGACCGCGCCGACGACCCCGAGCGCGTCCGAAATCACCTCGGCCACGCGGCCGCAGCCGTCGGCCGCGCGGCGGAGCTGACCCGTCGCCTCCTGGCTTTCGCGCGCAAGCAGGCCCTGCGACCTCGGCTGGTCGACCTGAATGCCCTCGTCAGCGACATGGACAACCTGCTGCGGCGGACCCTGGGTGGCGGCGTGGCCATCGAGACCATCCACGCCGGCGACCTGTGGTCTTGCGAGGTCGACTCCGGCCAGCTTGAGAACGCCATACTCAACCTGGCGATCAACGCCCGGGATGCCACGGCGGGCCAGGGGCGGCTGACGATCGAGACCGCGAATGTCTGTCTGGACCCACGGCTGGTGGCGCAGGACGGAGAGTTCGAGGCAGGCGACTACGTGATGGTCGCGGTGTCCGACGACGGTCACGGGATGCCAGCGGAGGTCCAACGCAATGCGTTTGAGCCGTTCTTTTCGACCAAGGAGACCGGGAAGGGAAGCGGGCTCGGCCTCAGCATGGTCTATGGCTTCGTCAAGCAGTCCGGCGGAGACGTGCGAATCGACAGCGAGGTCGGGCGCGGCACCTCTGTGCAAATCTATCTGCCCCGCGGTGGCAACACGCCGCCGGCCGAGGCGCCGCGGCGCCCGGTCGGCGGCGACGAGCCACGGGGCCGCGGCGAGCACGTCTCGGCCGTCGAGGATAACCCCGGCGTCCGCTAGAGCACCGTGGCGCTGCAAGAGCGCTGCTGACGCTGCTTGGCTACCGTCGCTTGCAGACCGGCACGGCCACCGTCAGGAGTTCCACAAGATCACCCGCAGAATTATTGGACATCTCACGCTGCGACGCCGTGGGCGCCCCAGCTCTGACCCGTCGGCCGCAGGTCGCGCGCCCACAGCGCGAGAGGACGCTGACCCTGGGAGAGTCAATCCCAGCGGCTGCCCAACACCAGCTCCCAGCTCTCCAGCGTCCCCCTCGGACCGGCTGCGGCATTTCGCACATGCAGCGTCCAGCGGCCGTTGACCGACTCGTCGCCCGGGATGCCGCGCACGGCGAGGTCCAAGACGAGGTCCGCGCCGCTGGATTGTCCGTCGTAGACCACGGCCTCGGTGGTGTCCGGGTCCTCGAGGGTGACCCGCAGCCCCTCGACCGCCGGGTGCCGAATCACCGCGCGGAGCCAGGCGTCCGTCGTGACGGTGGCGAGGCCGTAGACCTCGATGGCGACGTCCAGCCCGGCCTCTGGACCGCCAGGGATCACGGATTCCTCGGTCGAGGCGAAGCGCGCCTGCATCCACGCCGGCAGGCACAGCCCCTCCCCGCCCCAGGCGGTGCCGGCGCACCAGAGGCCTGTCGGCCAGTCGCACGGAGTGAGGCTCGAGCAGGTCGCGCCGCTCCCCGCAGGCTCCACAGAGGTCGCGACGCAGCGCCCGACCCCCGTGGCCTGGTTACGCCCGGCGCACTCAAGCCCGGCCGCGCAATCAGCGTCCCCACCGCAGTCCCCGAGCGCAGGCCCAGCGACGACAGCACAGCCCACCAGGTCACCGTCCTGAATGCGCGCCACGTCCACGGTGGTCCCGAGCTCGTAGATGCGACCGTAGGAGTTGTCGCCGGCGCCGTACTCATAGCCCACATAGGCGCGGTCACTCGTGCCATCGAAGAGCCCGACCACGTTGATCTCCTGACCATCGACACGGGCGAGCGCTTCTTCGGCTGTGGTGACATCGGTGTGGGCGGACGCCTGCACCGCCAGCACGACCTGCTCTCGCGCCAGGGCATCGAGTCCGGCGACGCTGGTCAGGACCCTGCGCTCGCCCACCAGGATGCCGGGCGCGCGCAGGGCTTGTCGCCAGGTCCTCCCCAACACGCAGGCCTCCGGGGCGAGGGTGTCGGCGAGCTCGGCGCGGCAAAGCGGAACCTGCTCAGCCGCAAAATCCTCATACGCGCGCTGGCAAAACAGAGCGGGCGAGCTGCCGGCGCACACCGCATCGTGGGCAGGGCCCACCACCTCCGCATCCGCGCAGACCTCCAGCGCATCCAGCGCCGACGCGAAGGCCGACTCGGGGTCAGCCTGGGTGTCCGCGACGCAGGCCGAGATGGCGTCCGCGATGGCGGGGTGGCAGACCGGGTCGATCGCGGCGAGGGGCTCGGGCTCGCAATCGCCGGACAGGCAGCTAGCCACAAGCCGGTACTGGCCGCGGCCCCGAGCGTCGTGGGTCCCGATGACGACGAGGTACTCGCCACCCTCAGCGAAGCTCAGCTCGCCGAGGCGAGACAGCCGGCCCCAACCCGCGTCGTCGTCCGACGCGATGGCGCTGGTGCCGAAGCCGGCTGCGCCGCGAGGCCCATAGACGAACAGCGTCGAGTCCAGCCTCTTCGCCGAGCCCTTGTGCGTCACCTCGATCTTGGTTTTCGCGCCTGGACGCACCGCGAGCTGATAGCCGAAGAACGCGAGATCCTCGGTGAAAGCGCCCGCCCGTGGCGTGTCGAAGAGCAGCTCGCCCTCCAAGGTCACCCGGTCGGCGGCGTCGGTCTTGCCCTCGAGGAGCGGCGGTTCGACCGCCGGGCCTGTGGGCCCATCATCGCCGCACGCAGCCAAGAGCAGAGCGGCGAGGGCGAAGGCAAATCGGCGAGGAAAGCGTTGCATGGCGAGATCCTGTGACGTGGCGTTCTCTGTGTACCGAGGCCGGGACACAAAGCAACTCGCGTGCCAACGCTCCGCGCGCGGCCGACGGCGCATGGTTTCGTGCCTGAAGGCGCCGGACCATAGCGCCCTCAGCCCCGCGAGGACAGTGACAATTCGGTGCGAACGAGCGCCACCGCGCGGGCCGCTCCCGGCCGCTTGAGGCCGGCGAACGGCGCAGCCCTCCGGACCGCGCGACCTGTGTCATGTCTGTACCGGGGTGTCCCGCGTGGGACACCCCGGTGGGACAGTCGGGTCCGCGGTCCACGACCGGTCACGCTCACCAGGGGCAGCGGCCGCAGAAGCCGCCGCGCCCCCGGCTCAGATCGCGTCCTTGCGCTTCAGCACGGCCACCACCCGCACGAGGTAGAGCACCACGCCGAGCAGCAACGCGGGGACGCCGATTCCCACGAAGACCATGAAGGTCGTCGGGGTGGTCGACACGACCGCGATGAGCTCAAGAAGTAGCCCGATGAAGATCAGGACGACCGCGATTCGGAGAAGTCGGATGCCCTTCATGGTGCCGGCGCCTCCTCGCCCTTCGCAGGCTCGGCCTCTTCTTTCGCAGGCTCAGCCTCGCCCTTCGCAGGCTCAGCCTCTTCTTTCGCTGGCTCGGCCTCGCCCTTCGCAGGCTCGGCCTCGCCCTCCGCAGCCTCAGCCTCGTCTTTCGCTGGCTCAGCCACCTCGTCACCCGCCAGATCGACGGAGTCCTCA
>CAZNZH010000193.1:0-8916 GCA_964577445.1 uncultured Myxococcales bacterium | reverse complement strand
ATGAGACCTTGAGGGCGTCAATCATGGCGAGGGAGCCGTGGCCTGCCTTGTTCCAGCAGGCAAAGGTACGGTCGCCGTAGGTGACACCGCCCCCGCATGAAAAGTAGGTATCCGCGCCGGCCTTGCGCTCCTCGAGGGCGGCGGCGGCCGCGACCATCTTGAGGGTCGAGCCCGGGGGATAGGAGCTCTGGATCATCCGGTCATAGAGGGGTTTGGCCGGATCGTTCACCAGCCGCTGCCAATCCGCGTTGGTGAGATTGCCTGAAAAGATCTCGGGGTCGAAATCGGGCTTGCTGCAGAGCGCCAGCACCCCCCCGTCCCGGGTATCGACCATCACCACCCCGCCCCTCTTGTCGGCGAAGAGTGAGTCGGCCAGGGCCTGCAGGTTCGCATCGAGGGCGAGAAAGAAATCCTTGCCGCGCTTGGCGGTCTGCTCGCTCGAGCCGGTCTGGTCGGTGGCCATACGCCCGACCGCATCGACGATGACCACTTTGTAACCGACCTGACCCCGCAGATCCCGGTCATAGTAGGCCTCAAACCCCTTCTTGCCCACCAGATCGCCCGGCAGCATGTCCTCCTCCTGGCGCCGCTGCAGTTCACTTTTGGAGATCTCCCCGATATAGCCGAAAAGATGGGGCGATTTCAGCCCGGCCGGATAGATGCGCCGCGATTCGATCTCGTAGGTCACGCCGGGATGCTCCAGCTTGTGCTCCTCGAGGCGGACCAGCATCCCGTAGTCGATATCGCGCCGGAGCTTGAAAGGCAGAAAGGGATTGTCCGCGCGCTCCAGCCGGCGCCGGACCTCGGCGGGGGTCTCCTGCATCAGATCAGCGAGGAAAGCGAGAGATTTTTCGTTGTTGCGCACCTCGATGGGGATGACGCTCAGGACGTAACTGGGCCGGTTCTCCACCAGAGGGCTGCCATGGCGGTCATAAATGACACCGCGCGGCGGCTCCAGACGCAGACGGCGGGAACGGTTCTTCTCCGATTGCGTCAGATACTTTTCGCGCTGGAGGATCTGCAGGTTGAAGAGCTGCCCGGCCAGCACGATAAAGGCACCGGCGATGATAAACTGGATGATGCGGGTGGTGCGGTCATGGGAGTGCATGGCTTGGCATTGGACCGGTTAAAACAAGGGTGAAGGCTCGGTTTTGTAGATCTTTTCCCAGATGGATTCAGGCACGACCGCGAAGATGATCAGCGCCCAGAAGAGGGTATAGACCGCGGGCAGAAAAACGGCCATCAGCAGGCCCGTAAACCAGCCCGCAGCGCCGTGCACAGTGAGCAAATAGATCAGCAGGTTGTGGACGAGCGCGAGCAGGCCGACGATGAGCCCCGCGTTGAGACTGTAGGCGCTCTGCAGCGAGCGGTAGCTCATCACCGAGCCGGCGATGAAGGCGACCAGGCTGAGGACGAAGGCGTGGCTGCCGAGCTGAAATCGCCCCGGCCGGCCGAACATGGTCCAGCGCAGCTCGGTCTGGCCGATCCCCTTGATGCGCCCGATGTAGCGCGCCTGCCGGATGCCGCGGCCCAGGGACTTGCCGCCGTAGCCGCGTTCGGTGAAGAGCCCGCCGACCGTGCTCAGGGAGTAGACCGACCCGTCGCCCACCATGAAATCCAGGATGCCGCGGGCGGCGACGACCACCTTCTTCTTCTTGCCCAGCGGGATGTAGCCGGTCGCCGTCAGGTTGAGGCCGAGGTAGTCCCAGTCGCTGCCCAAGGCGATGGTCGACGCGCGCAGCGAGAGGCTGAGGACGTGGCCGGTGGTCGGCTGCCGCGACTGATCTCGCCGCTCGTGCAGAAACCCGACCTCGATCCCGCTCAGGAAGCCGCGCTCGCCGCCGGGGTGCTCGCTCTTGAACAGGCTGTGGGCGAAGGGGCCGCGCTTTCCGACCTCGCCGGGGATGAACCAGGTGCCGCGCCACGCCAGGAACGCGCGCAGGTCGGGCAGGCGCGAGGTCACCGGCCAGCGCAGGTCGAAGCCGACGGTGGGGACGAAGTGGCGGATCTTGTAGAAGTCGCCGAGCGCGTCTTTGAACTCGCGCGAGCCCGGGGTGAGCCCTTCTTCGTCTTCCAGATAGGTGCGCGCTCGCGATTTCGAGCAATCGGCGCCGTTGCCGACGCCACAGTAGGTGTCGTTGCTGGTGATGGTGATGTTGGTGCCAACCCGCAGCCGGACCTTGGGCCGCCCGAAGAGCCCGACGTGCTCCCAGCCGAGCCCATGCACCTGGCTGAGCTTGGTCGTGATGTAGGTGTAGATGAGCAGGTGGTTGCGATAGGGCACGTACTTGGGGTCGTTCCAGTAGAGCAACGCCAGCAGGGCCGCGCCCGCGCCGGTGTCGGCGTCGTAGCTGACCACGGGCAGGATGGCCCACTCGAAGGGGTCCGGCGTCGGCGGTGCGTCGGCGTCGGCCACCGCCGGGACCTCGGGCGGGGTGGTGTCGGAGTCTGGGTACACGGGGCGCGTGGACTCCGGCGGTGGAGGCTCAGCCTCGGCCGGGGCGTCGCCGGCGCGCGCGGCCACGGAGACCACCGCGAGGAGGCAGGCGAGGGCGGCCGACATCGCCGCGCGGCGTGACCGGGAGGGGATCAATTCAGCGAATCTCGATGCCGACAGGTGCGTGGTCCGATGCGCTCAAGCCCTCGATCTTCTTACGGAAATCGCGATCGACGAAGGCGCCACTCACCCGCTCGCGCAGGGGCTCGCTGACCAGGAGGTGGTCGATGCGCATGCCCTGGTCGAAGCGAAACGCCCCGCCGCGGTAGTCCCAAAACGTAAAGGTGCGGGGCGGGACGAAGGGCTTGACCGCGTCGTGCAGTCCCAAGGCGACGAGCTCTCGCCAGGCCGCGTGCTCGAGCGGGTGGTAGGTCGGCACGCCCTCGAAGGCCTCGACCGACCAGACGTCGTCGGGGCCGGGGGCGACGTTCAGGTCGCCGACGACGGCCACCGGCTCGGTCAGGTCCACCGTGTCGGCCAGCCAGCGGGTCAGCGCGGCGAAAAACCCCAGCTTGTACTGAAACTTCGGCGAGTCGGCCGACTGCCCCTGCGGGCAGTACAGGTTGATGACGCGCAGGCCCGCCGTGCGGACGCTGATGAGGCGCGATTCGCCCTCGTCGCCGTCGGGCAGCCCGCGGTGGACCTCCGTGATGGGCTCGCGCGACGCGATGAGCACGCCGTTCCATTGCTTCTGGCCGTGGATGGCGACGTGGTAGCCGTGCTCTTCAAAGAGCCCCAGCGGCACGTGCGAGTCCAAGAGCTTCAGCTCCTGAAGGCAGAGGATGTCGGGCGCTCTCTGCGCGAGGTAGTGGCGAACGTAGTCCTCGCGCGCTTTGAGCGAGTTGACGTTCCAGGTCACGAGCTTCACAGCGGGCCTCGTCAGGGGGCGTAGAGATCCTCGCAGGTGCCGGTGGGCGGCACGATGGTGCCCGGGCCGGGGCCGGTCAGGAGGCTCTCGTTGAATTGCAGGATCTGGTGCTGGAGCTGGCAGATCGGGCTGGCGAACACCAGGGGGGTGGCCCGCTTGCTCGCCGGCGCGTGCGGGGTCTCGTAGGTCTGCGTGCACAGGGGCGTGGTGAGCTGCGCGTGGCAGCTCGAGGCGCTGTAGAACACGCCGGCGCTGTCTTTGCGGCCGCCGAAGTCGAGGTTCGCGCTCACGCCGGCCGCGGCGAGGGGCCCGCCTGAGACGCTGTCGGCGCCGGGGATGGTCGCGTCGAGGGTCCACGCGGCGCTGGGCGCGAAGACCTGGAGGCCGTAGGCGTTGTTGAAGCTGATCTCGGGCGGGCTGTAGAGGGTCTCGTCCCAGGAGTCGCTGGAGCTCAGAACGCTCAGGGCCTTGGTGCCCTCGCGGTGGCGCAGCACGAAGGGCGCGTAGGCCACGGCCTCGCCGCGCTCGCTGAGCCACTGAAACATGGCGATGACGGGATCCCGCCACGCGCCGGCTTGGAGGTCGGCGCTGGTGGAGCGCAGCCCCAAGGTGGTGGCCAAGATGGGCGCGGCGAGGCCGGCGTTGTTCGGCGCCACCGGGAGGTTCGCCGACACCATCATCACCGAGCCGACGCTGTTGACGACGCCGCGGAAGTCGTCGCTGACGGCCATGAGCGACGTGGTGAAGCTGGTGCCGAAGCTCAGGCTCTGATGGAAGATCAGGTCCGGGTCGAAGGTCAGCCCGGCCTGCACCTGGCTCCAGTCGCCCTCTTTCAGGTAGCGGACCAGGACGCGCGTCTCGAAGGGGATGGTCAGCAGGTTCGCCTCGATGATCGCGGGGTCGAAGCGGTCGGCGATGGCGAAGAGCGGGGCGACCGTCTCCGTCGCGCCGCCCGCGTCACCGATGGCGTCGCCGACGTAGCCCGGCGCGCCCTTGGCGAGGCCGGTGTAGACGTTCTCGTCGTCTTTGCGGGTCGGGACGATGAGGCCGTCGGCGGCGATGAGCGCGGTGCTGGTGCGCCCGCCGTGGAAGGGCTGGTCCAACGCGATGGTGGCGATGCCGGAGAGGCAGTTCACGTTGGCGAGCGCGATGGCGTCGGCGCGGATCGAGGTGCCGCCGTGGGTGAAGATGGCGACGGGCCGCTTGGAGAGGTCGGCGAGGGTGTCGCTGCACAAAAAGAGCGAAAACGGCACCATCGCGTCGAGGGTCCAGCTCGCTCTGCCGCCGTCGAAGGTCAGCGCGCGGCTCTTGGCGGCGCCGTCGCTGGCGACCTGGTTGAGCGCGGGTACCACGATGGTGCCGTTGAGGACGCGGCCGATGCCGTGGTGCAGCGTGCCGCCGGTGTAGGGCGCGCCGGCCAGGGCCGCGGCGTCGGCGCGGGATCCCGGGCCCCAGCGGCCGGGGTTGTACTTGAAGTCGCCGGTCGGGGTGCCGAAGTACGCCTCGAGGTCGGCGCCCTCGACCGGCGCGGCCTCGACGAAGGTCTCGGCGGTCGGGTCGAACATCACGCGGCGGGTCGGCGGCGAGAGCGTGAAGTCGTCGGCCGCGTCGATGACCGAGCGCAGGTAGGGCAACGAGGTCTCGGTGGTGAAGACCGTGGCGATGACGAAGGCGTCGTCGGCGTAGGCCTCGGCACTCATGTAGGCGCGGAGCGGGGCCATGACGGCGCGCATCGCCGTGAGCTCGGCCGAGGGCGCGGCGGGCTCCGCGGCGGCGACCGAGGCCAGAAAGTCGTCGGGCGCCTCGATGATCGCGCCGTCTTTGGTCTTCGCACCGGCGAGCACCACCGCCGCGTAGCGCGACCCGGGCACGAGGTAGGCGCCGAACGCGGGCTGAAGCCCCAAGATCTGCCCCGGCGCAAACCAGAAGGGCGTCACCGGGATAAGCGTCCCGGCCTCCGGCCCGCTCAGGGTCACCATGAACGCGTTGCCCTCGAGCAGCCCGAGATCGGGCTCGGCCGTCATGTAGAAGTGCACCGCAGCGCTCACCCCGAAGCCGTCGCGCTCGGCGATGCGGGTGTCCAGCATGGCGAGGGCCTGGGCGTTGGTGAGCGTCGAGAAGACCGGATCGGCCGCGAGGCTCGGGACGGAGAGCCCCGCCGACGCCCGCCGGTACACGTCGTTGGGGAAGGGCGCCTGCGAGATCGCTGTCGGCGCCAGGGAAAAAGCGAAGGCGCTGCCCCCGGGTGGGACGACGGAGTCGCCGGTGTCGGCGGTGTCGCTCACGGTGTCGGCGAGGTCGCCCGAGCCGCCGCCGCTGGAGCAGGCCGGAGCGAAGCAAGCGGCGACGAGAGCGAGGGCGGTGGCGAGCAGCGGTGACGTGCGCATGGGAGACCTCCAGATGCCCGGAAGCTATCTCAGGGCCCCCAGCGAGGCTAGCGACTTCAAGCCACGCGGCGCTCCTGCTCGCCAGGCACCCCCTTGAGATCGTGCACGATGAATCGGTTCCCGTCGTCGTGGGTCGCGCCGGAGAGCGCCTCGTCCGCGCGGGCCACCAGCATCTCCGGGCACACGCCCGTGGCCGGCAGGAGGCTCGCGCCGCCGACGCCGACCGTCGCGCGGGGCAGCAGCGCGATCTTGTCGGCGTGCATCGCCACGAGATCCATCGTCTCGACGATGCGGCGGCAGATCAGCTCGACGCCGCGGGCGTCGGTGTCACGCAGCAGGAACGCGAACTCCGAGTCGCTGAAGCGAGCGAGCACATCGCTGCGGACGCGCGCGCAGCTTCGCAACAGGCGCGAGACCACCTGGATGATCTCATCGGCCGCGTCGGTGCCGCCGTACTCCTCGATGTCGTGCCATTGGTCCACTTCGACCAGGATGAGCCCCAGCGGCTGCCCGGCCTCCGCCGCGAGGCGCCACTGGGCGTCCAAGTAGTCCTCGAAGGCCCGGCGGCTGGCCAGCCCGGTCAGCGGGTCGATGGTCGAGGTCCGCGCCAGCAGCGCGTTCTTGAGCGCCAGCTCGCCCTGGATGAGCTCGAGCACGCGGTAGGCGGCGTCGCGCTCCTCGGCGGCGCGCCGCCCGTCCGCCAGCCGCCGCAAGCGCGCGCTCAACTCGACCGCCGACATCTCCTTGGTGGCGACGTCGGTGGCGCCCAGCTCAAAGGCCATCGGCGCCAGCGTCGCCTCGCCCGACGGGATGACCGCGAGCACCGGGATCCCCGAGAAGCGGCCGTCGCACCCCAGATCTCGGATGGCGTTGAGCCCGGCGGTCACCGGGTGGCTGACGTCGACCACGACGAGGGTCGGGGCCGTGCGTGAGGCGTGGTCGCAGGCGACGGCGTAGTCGACGCAGAGGTCGCTCCGAACGCGGGGCTCAAGGCGAAGCGCTGACTCGACGAAGATGGTCGTGACGCCCACGGGGTCGACGACCAGGATACTGAAGGGGGTAGCGCTCATCACGGCGTGCTCCGGGGGAGGGGACACCTACCCCATCGGCCCGCGGCGGCGATGACTTGAGCCGCGACTACGACACCAGCTCGCGGATGAGATTGAGGGTCTCCGACTCCTCGGGGTCGATGCGGCCGTCGGCGCGCATGACCGCCTGGAGCGCCTCGATGAAGGTCTTCGCGTGCTTGCGCGGGATGTCGTAGGGGTCGAAGTCGCTGGGCGGGCTCTTCAGCCAGCCCTCAGCCAGCGCGCGCCCCTCGTCGCCGACCGCGATCTGGCGCGCCAGGTCGAGGACGACCTTGCGCTCCGACTCGGCGATGGAGAGGTCCGACCAAGCGGCGACGCAGGCCATCTTGAGCAGGTTGATCCGGGTGCGTTCGTCCATCCCGTCGAGTTTCACAGGCGCCTCCGCTGGTCGGTTCGTTGCGTGGTCGGAAGCTAGCTCGGGACGCGCCGACGTTCAAGCGGGCGCTACCGGGCGCGGCGCGCCAGCCAGAAGCGGCGGATGGCCGCCTGCACCGCGGCGTCGGGGTCGCTCGCTTGCTGCTCGGTGACCAGCGCCTCGGCCGCCGGGCCCGGGACGTGCCGCAGCGCGCGGATGACGGCCTCGCGGTCTAGCGGCCGCGTGCTCTCGAGGCGCTGGGCGGCGAGGGCGAGGGCGGCGTGGACATCCTGGGGCGCGACGGAGCGCACGAAGGTGTAGATCGCGGCCCAGCGGAGGTCTTGAAGCTCCGCGGTCGCGGCGATGGTCTCGAGGTGAGCCCTGGCGGTCGCCCCGGGGAAGGCGCCCAGCAGCATCGCCGCGCGCCGGCGGGGGTAGTCGGGCAGCGCGCGGTCGGCGGCGACGCGAAAGAGGGCCTCCTCGACCGGGGTGTCGCCGGCGGCGTCGCGTAACGCCTCGGCCGGCGGGGTCTGGTCGATGGCGCCTAACAGAGCGAGGAGTCGCGCGCTGTGCGCGGCCGGGGCTCCATGAGCGCTCAGGGCGGTGAGGGCCAGCAGCGCGAGCGCGAGGGCGGTGCGCACCATCATCTCGCCTCCGTGTCGGCGTTGCGGATCCAGGGGTTGCCGCGCATGACCGCGGACTGCTGCGGCGAGAGCGTCCCGGTCAGCGAGCCGCCGAGGAAGTACATGAGGTTGGACGGGTCGTTGTCCGGGGTGTCGGGGATCGGGTCGTGGAAGGAGCCGGCTTGGGGGTTCTCGCTCGAGTGGTAGAGGCCGAGGAAGTGCCCCACCTCGTGGGCCATGGTCAGGCCCAGCGCGTTCGGGCCGGCGATGGCGGGCGGCGAGCCGTCGACGATGACCGCCGAGCGCCCGGTGCCGGTCTTGCCGACGGGGCCGGGGATGCCGCCTGAGATCCCCAGGATCACCGCGTTTGGGCCGATGGAGCTGTCGACGATCTGGCGCACGAAGATGAGGTTGACGCCCGGCTCCGCGCCCTGGGTCTGGCGGGCGGCGAGCTCGAAGTCGTTGTCCGGGCCGAGGTAGCCGTCGATCACCTGAAACATCGGGTCGATGTCGCGGTAGGTCACCCGCCCGATGCTGATGCCGGCCTGGGCGTAGAGCGAGGCGAAGTCAGCCATCGCCTGCTTGATCCGCGTGTCGAAGGGGGCGCCGCCGGCGTTGAGGCCGTCGCTGCCGGTGAAGTGCAGGTTGAGGTCGATGACGCCGGTGGCCGGGAGCACGGCCGACGGCGCGGTCTTCCAGGCGACCGAGACGGTGATCGGGCCGCCCGAGGGGGTGTTCTGCGGGAAGAAGCCGCCGAGGAGGGTCTGGGTGTAGCCGAGGACCTGAAAGCTGTAGGTGCCGCCCGGGGCCACCGAGAGCGTGGGCGCCATCGGGACCATGGTGGCGGCGGCGGCCTCCGCCACGGAGCCGCGGTTGAGGCAGGTCAGGCAGAACTGGCCGCCGGCGTTCTGGAGGTTCTGCGACCAGCCCAAGGGCATCAGGACCTGGTTGTCGGGCGCGCGCAGGTCCTCGACGGCGAAGCGGATGCCCGAGCCGCCGACGGCGGTGATGGCGAATGAGACCGCGTCGGCGGGTACGGTGAACGAGAGGAGCTGGCTGCGGCCGCTGGCGGGGTCCAGGGCGACGGTGCCCAGGTTG
>CAZNZH010000192.1:0-8987 GCA_964577445.1 uncultured Myxococcales bacterium | reverse complement strand
GGTCTCAGTAGCCTTTGGGCATGTGGAGCCGGTCCCCCCGCTCGAGCGCGCGGATCGAGCGGCTGACGATGCCGAGGCTGGTCTCTTCGAAGGCCTCGACGACCATGATCTCGCCGACGTTCTCCCAGGGGAAGTCGTCCATCTTGGTGCGGCGCGGGGGCCCGTCGTACCAGGTGCCGTCGCCGCGTCGCTCCACGATGAAGCGGTTGCCGCGGCGGACGCCTTCGTTTCGGCCCTTGTCGATGTACACGTACTGGTACTGCCCCGCCATGTCGATCGGGTCGTCCAGCGCCACCAGCGTGGCCAGCACCTCCTCCTCGCCGACCTCGGGCGAGACGATCCAACTGTGCGGGAAGAGGCTGGTGAGGAGGTCGCCGCGCTCGATCTCCTCGTAGGACTGGAGGATCAGGGCCTTCACGAAGTGCGCGTCGGCGTCCAACACCTTGGCGACGCCGAGGTGCTTGATGCGCCGCCCGATGACCTCCTTGGTGATGGGGTGCTTCACTTTCCCGAGATCGCGATAGATCGTGAAGCGGTCGCCGCGGCGCACCTTCATGTCGTGGCCGAACTCGAGGTAGACCTCGTGATACTGGCCGAAGTTCGTGACGCTCTCGCGGCTGTACTTGATCTGGCCCGACGACTCGAAGGCGCGGTCGGGCAGATAGCCGACATAGCGCGCGAGGATTTGGAGGTCGGTCTTGTCGGTCTTGTGGATGGTGTCGCTCCAGACGATGGTCGTCTGCGACAGAGGCTGCGGCGCGCGGATCTGCAAGGCGTCGCCTGGGTAAATCCAGTGTGGGTTCGTCACCTGGGGGTTGTACGACCACAGGCTCGGCCAGTTCCACGGCAACCCCAAGAAGACCTCGCTGAGGTCCCACAGCGTGTCACCTTCCTGCACCAGGTAGAGCCCGCGGGCGCCCACGGTGGGGTTCTTGGTGACGATGCTGGGCGCGTCGCGGTCGTAGGCCTGCGCGACCGGGGCCACCGACGCCAGCAGCCCCGCCCCGACCAGCGCGCACACGAGCGCGGTCTGGGCTCGAGTCTGTCTCACCGTCGCGTTGTTCATCCGTCGTCCCCCTCAGAGAGGAGCAGTCGCCTCTGTCGCGCGACCTCCGCAACCGGCGCCGACGCAAAAAGCGCCTCGACTTCGGTAAGCATCTGCACGGCATAGGACGTGTCACCGAGGCGCGCGTAACAGAGCGCAGACTTCAGCATGGCGTCGGGCATCTTGTTGCCCTCGGGGTAGCGCAGGATGACCTCTTGGAACCAGCCGTTGGCCTGCGCGTAGTCGCCCGCGGTGTAGGCGGTCTCAGCGAGCCAGTACAGGGCGTTGTCGGCCAGGTCGTGGTCGGCGTGGCGTTGGAGCAGCTTCTTGAAGTCCGCCGCCGCCCGGTCGAGATCGCGCGCCTCCAGGTGGGCGATGCCGGCTTCGTAGAGGGCTTGGACCTGACGCTCGGCTTTGCCGCGGTAGTGGCGCTGGGCCGTCGGGCGCTGCGGCCCCGGGGCGCGCTCTGGAGCCCTCCAGGTGGGGGCCTGCGGGGCAGCGGCTGCCTGGGGCTCCGCGGCGGCGGCGGGGGCCGGCGCGTCGGGAGTGGCCGCCTCAGTCGGCCCAGCCTCCACCGGGGCGGGGGCGACGCGCACGAGGGGCTCGTCATCGTCCACGGGCCGCGGTGGCGCGGGGGTGAGGGCCGGGGCGGGACGGCGCTCGGCGCTCAACGGCACGGGCCGCGCTACCGGCTCCGGGGCGAGCTCTGCCGGCGCCCTCCCGATCTGGATCGGCGCGTCGTCATACTCGTCTGGGCCCTCGTCGACCATGATGTTGCGGTGGCGGTCGGGGGAGAGCGCCGGGTCGCCCAAGACGATCTGCCTGAGCTGCTGAGGCGTGGGCGCGTCGCCGTCCAGCGGCGGCCCACCATCGAGGGCCTGCACGCCCTTTCGGGGCACCGTGGCCTTCGTCTTGGGGTCGTACACCCGCGGGACCTCCATGGCGCGGTCGATGCGGGCGCGCGGGGACTCGTGCGGGTCGTCAAAGCCTGCGTCGCCGTCGACGTCGGTGTCGATCGTGGGGCTGGACGCGCCGGCCTTGTAGACGATGCGGCCTTCGCTATCGACGAGGTTTCCGTACTCATCGATGTGATCGTACTCCAGCGGCGCGTCGCTGGGCTTGGCCGCCGCTGGCGGGGCGACCCGGCCGCCTTTGCCGATTCGGATGGTGGGCTCCTTGCCGCCGGCGAAGGGGTCGCGGGTCGGGTCGAGCTTCACGACGGGCAGCGGGGGCGGCGCGCCGGGGTCCGGGAGCCGGGCGGCGGGCGCAGGACCGGCGGGCGTCGCGCGGGAGGTCGGGCTCGCCCGACGGCCGCCGGGTATGCCGGGATCGGCCGCGGCCTCGCGAGCGCGTTCAGCGCGCAGCAGCGCCACCTCACGGCGCAACAGCTCCATCTCGCGTGCCGCGAGGTCCTGCTGCCGCGCGCAACCGCCGGCGGGCGCCGAGAGCAGCAGCGAGAGCGCCAGCCACGCCGCACCCGGGGCGTATCGTGCGGTCAATTCGTTGCTCACCACTGGCACGCCTCCGGGATCTGTCGCGCGATGCTAGGAGGCGCCCCCTGGCCGGTCAAATATAGCGATCTCCGGTGGTCGATGGCCGAGGTGGTGGCGGCGCCGAGGCCTCGCTCGCCGAGGCTGGTGGCTCGCTCACCGCGCAGGGCCTCGCCAGAGCCGCCGCGCGAGGGCGACCGGTCTGGCGAGGTGCGGCGAGGCCCGCGCCACGCACCGGTCCCAGGCGTGACGCTCCAGGCGGCCGACGATCGCCTCGCGGGCGACCCAGCCGTCCGCGTGGCGCACCGCGTCGCCCTTGGTGAGGACGGCCTCCGGTCGAGCGGCGATGACGCGGTGCAGGACCGGCTCGGTCGCCGTGGCGAGCAAGACGACGTCGCCGAGCCGCGCCTCCCTCGGCGCGCAGGGCAAGACGACCACCCACGCCCGCGGGCGCACGAAGGGCCACATGCTGTCTCCGACCGTCTGTAAGGGCAGCGAGCGACCCAAAGCCAGGTGCTCGCGCACCATGTCCAGGCGAACGTGGGCGCTGTCTGCGGGGCGCTCAGGGGAGCGCGGGCGGGCCGGTGATTGCGGAGGCGCGGGCAGCTTCGACCTCGGCGGGCGAGAGGATGCGAAAGCGAGCGCCCCGAAGCGGCGGGGGCGGCGCGGGCTCTGGCAGCCCGGCCTGCCGCGCGCGGGCGCGGGCCTTCGCGAAGGTGGACTCGCAGACGGCGCGAGCGGGCTCGAGGGGATCGCCGTTTTCCAGCCAGCCCTGCCCGGGGCAGATGTCGCAGATCGCGCGGTGCTCGCAGGTTTGGCACGTGGCGAGATCGCGCCGGCGCAGCGCCCGGATCCGCGCGAGGGCGGGGGAGCGCTGCCAGATCTCGGCGAGGGTGTCGCCGCCCGCCAGGTCGCCCAGAGCCTGCGGCCAGGTGACGCACGGGGTGACGCGGCCCTCGGGGTCGACGTAGAGCGAGAGGTGGCCGGCGCCGCAGATCGCGCGATCGCCCTGATCTGCGCTGGTGGATTCGGGCTCGCAGGGGTCCAGCGGGCCGTCGCGGAACGCGGCGACGTCCACCAGGGCGTCGGCCGACGGGGCCGTGTCGCGGGGGAACGCGGCGCCGCTTTGGGCCACGCGCACGGTGCCGCCGACCCGAAAGGCGATGCCGAGCGCGTGCATCTGGGCCTGGGTGGCGGCGAGGTCCGCCTGATTTCGCGCCATGGCGACGCAGGCGGCGATGACGTTGGCCCCGGCGCCCGCGAGCGCGGTGAGCGTCGCCAAGGTCGCGGCGTGGCTGCCCCGGCGGCGTGTCACCGCGTCGTGGACCTCCGGCCGGTGCGAGTAGTAGCTGATCTGAACGCTGGACACGCCGAGCTCGACCAGGCGCCGGGCGCCCGCCTCGTCCAGGCGGCCCCCGTGGGTCTTTATGTGGACGTAGAGGCCGCGTGACCGCGCGTGGGCGATGAGCTCGAAGGCGTCGGGGCGCAAGAAGAGCTCGCCGCCGGACATGTGGATGGTGAAGACCTGCATGTCGGCCATCTGATCGATGACGCCGAGCCAGAAGGAGGTCGGCAGGACCCGGGTCGACTTGTCGTCGAGGTAGCAATGCTCGCAGTCGAGGTCACACTGGTAGAGCAGGTCGAGGTGGACCTCCCAGAGCATGCCGGCGCGCGCGTAGGCGCTGCGCACCTTGGGACTCAGGCCGCCGAGCACGGCGCCTCCTGCGGCAGCGGAGCGACCCGCGCGAAGAGCGGGACGAGATCGTGGTGCAGCGATGACGCCAGGCGGTGGACCGGGACCTCGGCGACCAGGGCGTGGGCCAGCGCCATCAGGCGCCCGGGCAGCTCGCCCTCGCGGACGAACCAGAAGGTGCGCGCGATGATCTCGCGAAACGCCGCGCCCGGCTCGCACGGCTCGAGGCGGAGCTCGGGAGCGTGGGGCTCGAGCGCCAGGATGCGCGCGACGGGCGCGGGGCCGCCGTGACGCGGGCGGCGCTCCTTGCCGGCGAAGGGCGTCCCGTAGACCCGCCAGTCCCCCGGCGACACGCGGCGCAGCAGCACCGTGTCATCGGCCAGCGCTAGAGCCGTCGGGAGCCGCGCCAGCATGGTGGATTTTCCGTGGCCGCTGGGCCCTACGCAGACCAGCGCCGCGCTGCCGCCTGCGGGCACCAGGGCTGAGCCGTGGACCAGCAGCCCGCCGTCCAGGACCGAGATCGTCGCCGCCAGCGCGCGGAGCAGCATCACCAGCGCCTCGGCGTCGGCGCCGCGCTCGGCGACCGCGCGCCGAAAGCGCACATCGACCACCGGGCTCTCGCCGCGCCCGAGCCCGCGGATCGCCAGGTCCCAGACCGGGCCCGCGTGCACCAGGGCGCCGTCTTTTGCCACCCGCAGGTCGATGTCTTCGCTCAGCTCGGGCGCGTCACCCAGGTCGGACCCGAGGCGGACGTCGACAAAACGGCCCGCCGTGTCGGTCGGGGGCGCGTAGCCTTCAGTGAAGTGCCGCCACGCCGCCCGCGGCAGCCGCTCAGCACCGTGCAGCCGAAAAACCCATGGCCCGATGCGGACCGCGCAGCTCACGGACCGCAGTTCGGGTCCGACGCACCGCAGGAGAAGATCCCCTCGGGGCACCCGCTGAAGAGGACGACCTTCTCGAAGGCCGGCCCGCTGGTCAGTTGCGGTCGCTCGTACGGACGCCGGCCCGCGCGGGCGGCGGGCTGGTCTGACGCCGGCTCGCTTGCGTGGTCTCCGGTCATCTGCTCGCTCAACGTGTACCTCGCATGTGGCGGCTCGAGCGCGATCGTGCCGAGCCGCCTTTGGGTTGCCACAGTTGCGTCACTTGATCAAATACACATCCGCGATCCCGCTGCCCACCACGATGTCCGGGCGCCCGTCGCCGGTGAGGTCAAACCCACCGTCAAAGGACGGACCGAAGGTGAAGAACGCCGGGGCCACGAAGGGATTGGTCAGCAACGCGTCGCGATACGGGTAGAGGCCCAGCTCGACCGTGCCGCTGTCGGTCTCCTGGTTCATGCGGAGCTCTGCGCTCGTGCTGAAGGGCTGACCACCGAGGCCGTAGATGATGTCCGCGGTCGGCAGCGGGCCACCCACACCGTCGACCTCGAAGCCGTCGAAGTCACCGATGGCCGCGACGCCGCGGAAGCCGCCGGCGATGTCGACCTCAAGCGCGTAGCCGCCGGTGCCCACCCACGACTGGCCCACCTGCACCGTCCCGTTGACGCGGAAGTCCAGGCCCACCTTGGTCGGGATGGTCGCGCCGTCGAAGACGTAGATCTCGCGGCCCTTGGTGTTGGTCGTCATGCCGATGAGCACGTCGGCCAGGCCGTCGCCGGTGAGATCCTCGACGCCCTCAAAGGCCGTCGCGAAGCCGTTGCCCGCGGTGGCGCCGGAGTCCTGCCGCAGGCGCACGGAGCGATTGTCCTCGTCCGTCTTGACGCCGCCGAGGTCGGTGAGGGTCTCCGACAGCACGGTGGCCGGGAGCGGGCGACCGGGGATGACGAAGAGGCGGCCGTCGTCGTTGCCGGTCTGGGCCACGAGCAGATCGTTGGTCACGGCGACCCCACCGCCGGGCGTCGGCAGCAGGTCGCCGGCGCGTTGGCAGCGCGAGGCGAAGCGCGGCAACGTGGACGCGGCCGTGATGGTCAGGCCGACGCGAGCCGCGAAATCCCCAGCATTATCAAGGTCGATCAGCAGGCTGGTCGGGGTCGGCCCCGCCGCGGTCCACGTCGCGTCGCCGCGGATGATGTGGATGCGGTTTTTGGCGGTCGCCGGCTCGCCGATGGCGAGGTCGAAGATCGGGTTGGGCCCGTTGCTGTCACCGTCAAAGTTCCCCGCGCTGCACGCGGCGCCGTAGGGGACATTGCCGTCGGGGTCCGCGCCGGTGATGAAGACGTTGGGCTTGGTCAGGTCCGGTCCGAGATCCTGGCGGCCGAGGAAGATCGCCATGAAGCCCTGCACCGGGCTCCCGATTCGGCCGGTGACACCGAAGTCCGCGAGCCCGTCGCCGTTCACGTCGCCGATTCGGTTGATCATGGTCCCGAGCTGCGACACGGTCCCCGTCGTCCCGGCGGGAAGCGTCAGGCCGGCGCCGGTGACGCAGGCGTGGGTCGGGCCATTGAGCGTGTCGATGGTCAGCGAGTCCGGGATGGCGCCGCCGTAGATGATGCAGACCGCGTTGGCCGTGTTCGAGCCCACCGCGATCTCGCGATTTCCGTCGCCGTCGACGTCGCCGATGACGGCCACGCCCGTGGTGAGGAAGTTCGCGGAGGCCATGCCGGGCAGCGCCTTGAAGGTGTCGCTGAAGGTGATCCTGGCGATCTCGAGGCCGATGGCGCTCGTGGAGACCGACGGCGTCGTCGGGTCGAGCAGCGACCAGTTGCCCGCGGCGTCCTGAGCTCTCACGGCGAACCACATCTCGGGGCCGTCGAGCTCGGCGTTGAACTTGCACGGCTTGCCGTTTTCGGCCACGTCGCGAGGACGCGGGTCGGGGCCCTGCACGATGAAGGCCTCGCTGGTGCCGGGCGCGCCCGGAGTCGGCACGGTGGCCGTGTTCACGAGGGCTGAGACGTGGCAGGCGTCGTCGAACTGGTCCTCGGTGAGGATCGCGCTGCGGCTGTAGCGGATATCGTAGACCGCGGCGGCGACACCGGTGGCCCCATTGTCCGCCACGGCGTTCCAGGTCAGGGGGACCGCCGGCAGGCGCGGGTCGACCCCGAGCGGGTCGATCTCGTCCAGCACGATGGCGGCCGGCGCGATGATGTCGACGACCGCGGTGAAGCTTGCGGTGCCAGGGTTTCCGGCGGCGTCGAGCACGGTGACGGTGACCACCGACGTCGCTTGATCCTGGTAGCTGAGGTTGCGCAGATCGAGGGTGACCGGCGAGGCCCCCGCCAGCGTCAGCGGCAGCGTCGCGTTGCTCGGGGCCAGCGCGGTCTCGGCCCCGCCCACGCTCGCGACCACCGACTGCACGCTGCCGTCGGCGGCATGGCTGTCGTCGACCTCGAGCGCCAGGTGACCCTGGAAACCGGCCGCCACGGAGGCGTCGAGGCTGGCGTTATAGGTCACGGTCGCGCCGCTCGCTGGGGTCAGGAACCCGACGACGCTGGTGGCGACGAGGCTGACAGCGGGCGGCGTGAAGTCCACGGTCCTGGCGACCAACCCGGTGGAGCCGACCTCGACAGCGCCGGCGAAGGCCTTGAGCTCCAGGTTCAGCGTCGCGCCGTCGTTGAGGGACAGCGTGAAGTCGGCGCCCGAGCTGGTCGGGGCCTTGCTATCGAGCTGCGCGGCGCCGTTGAGCAAGCGCAGCTCCGTCACGGCGCCGCAGGGCCCGATGAACTCGCCCTGGATGGGGAGCGTCGCGCTGGCGCAGGAGACGCCGTCCGGGCAGAAGCTCCCGTTGAACCAGGACCCCACGGGGAGCCCCAGCAGATTCACGAGGCAGTCGGAGACCGTGAAGGTGACGCCGACGCTCTCGTCCTTGGTGTTGCCGGCCCCATCGCGCACTCGCACGATGATGCGCTGATTCGACACCGCCGCGGGGATGGTGATCGTGACCTGCGCGGTGGGCTCGACGCCGCCCGCGTTGGTGACGTCGCCGCCCTTGAGGAAGGTCGGCGCGCTGCAGCCCGCATACGAGCCATCGCAGCCGACCGCGGCCCAGATCTCCCACGCGCTGGCCCCGTCAGCGGTCGAGAAATCGACGGCGAGCTGAAACCCAGCCGTGGACGTCGACGCGTCGTCGGCCTCGGTGAGGCTCGCGCCGTGCGTCGGGGCGATGATGACCGCGCTCGGCGGCAGCGTGTCGACCAGGACCGTCACCGGCGTGGTCTCGGCGCTGTTGAAGTTGCCGGCCACAGACGTGACCGTCGCCGACAGGGTGTGCGGCCCCTCGGAGAGCGCGCCGTACACCGCGTGCGAGAACGTGACGGTCCCGCCGGCCACCGTCTCGCTGCCGATCTCGGTGATCCCGTCAAAGAGCGCGACCACCGCGCCGGCCGCGTCGCTCTCAAGGGCCACGTCCAGCGAATCGGCGGCCAGGAGCGGCGACTTCGTGGGGCGGGTGAAGACCAGCGACGGCACCTTGGTGTCCACGGTGACCGTGAGGGAGGGCGACGCCGGCGGGAGGGCGCTCTTGTTGTTCGCCCCGTCCCGCGCCACGGCGTAGACCGTGTTGGCGCCTTCGTCCAAGACGACCGACAGCAGCACGACGCCACCGCTGGTGCTCGCCGACGCCCGCAAGACCGAGTTCACGTACACGTCGACCGTCGACTCCTCCGAGGTCGCGACGCGGACCCGGTAGGTGCGGCCGGGCGCGAACTGCTCGGCGATGTTCAGCGTCCCCAGCGGCGGCAGGGTGTCCGAGGTGATCTGCAGGCTGCTCACCGACGGCGCGATCTCATCGACGAACACGCGCCGGAACCGATCGAGGGCGCCTA
>CAZNZH010000191.1:0-8994 GCA_964577445.1 uncultured Myxococcales bacterium | reverse complement strand
CGCACGCGGCCGCGACCACCTCGAAGTAGTCGGCGCGGGCGGCCGTCTGGGTGAGCACGTCGGCGTCGTAGGGGCTGAGGCCCAGGCCCTCGACGAAGCGCTGCATCCGGGCGCGGGGCAGCTCCGGCAGCGAGGCGCGGACGTGGGCGATCCAGGCCTCGTCGACCTCCAGCACCATGAGGTCCGGGTCGGGGAAGTAGCGGTAATCATGCGCCATTTCCTTCGTGCGCATCGGGCGGGTCAGGCCGGCGGCCTCGTCCCAGAGGCGGGTCTCCTGAACGAGGTGGCCGCCGCCCTCCAACACCTCGATCTGACGGGCGATCTCGTACTCCAGGCCGCGGCCGACGAAGCGGAAGCTGTTGATGTTTTTGAGCTCGACCTTGGTACCCAGGGCGGTCTGGCCGCGCGGGCGCACCGAGACGTTGGCGTCGCAGCGGAAGTTGCCCTGCTCCATGTTGCCGTCGGACACGCCGAGCGCCGTCACGATGCGGTGCATGGCCTTCATGTAAGCCACGGCGTCGGCGGGCGAGCGCAGCTCGGGCTCGCTGACGGTCTCGACCAGGGGCACGCCGGCGCGGTTGTAATCGACGAGGCTCTTGTTGCGCAGCGCGTCGTGGACGGTCTTTCCGGCGTCCTCTTCCAGGTGGATGCGGGTGAGCCGGAAGGTGCGCTCCTCGCCGTCGACCTCGGTGGTGATGGAGCCGCCGGTGCAGATCGGCTCGTCGTACTGGCTGATCTGATAGCCCTTGGGCAGATCCGGGTAGAAGTAGTGCTTTCGGGCGAAGCGGCTGCGCGGCGCGATGGTGCAGCCCAGGGCGAGCCCCAAGCGGATCGCCAGCTCGACCACCTCGCGGTTCAGCACCGGCAAGACCCCGGGCATGCCCAAGGTGATCGGGTCCACCAGGGTGTTGGGCGCGGCGTGGTCGCGCGAGGCCTCGGTGGCGCAGAAGATCTTCGTCTTGGTCGCGAGCTGGACGTGGATCTCCAGGCCGATGACGGTCTCCCAGGGCGTGCTCAACGCGGCACCTCCGGCGGGCGGCGGGCGTGCCAGGCGGTGGCGTGCTCGAAGGCCTGGGCGGCCGCCAGCAGCCGCGCCTCGCCCAGCGCCGGCCCGATGAGCTGAAGGCCTACCGGCATGTGGTGCGCGTCGACGCCGCAGGGGATCGACAGGCAGGGCAGGCCCGCGAGGTTGGCCGGGACCGTGTAGACGTCGGTCAGGTACATCGCCAGCGGGTCCGCCGTGCGCTCGCCTATCTTCCAGGGACCGATGGGCGAGGTGGGGCCGCAGATGACGTCGCAGCGGGAAAAAGCCTCGGTGAAATCGCGGCGGATGAGGGTGCGGACCTTCTGCGCGCGGAGGTAGTAGGCGTCGTAGTAGCCGCTGGATAGGGCGAAAGTGCCTAAAATGATTCGGCGTTTGACCTCGGCGCCGAATCCCTCCGCGCGGGACAGCGAGTAGAGGGTGTCGATGTCGGGGGTGGGGGCGGCGGTGCGGTGGCCGTAGCGCACGCCGTCGTAGCGGGCGAGGTTCGACGAGGCCTCGGCCGTGGCGATGAGGTAATAGGCGGCGATGGCGTAGCGGGTGTGGGGGAGCGAGACCGGCACCAGGACGGCCCCCTCGCGGCGCAGCGTGTCCTCAGCCGCGCGGACCGCGCGCTCGACCGACGGGTCGAGGCCCTCTTGGAAGTACTCGGCCGGGACGCCGACCCGCAGGCCGGCCAGCGGCGTGTCGAGGGCCGCGAGGTAGTCGGGGACCGGCTCGTTTAGCGAGGTGGCGTCTGCCGGATCGTGACCCGCGATGACCTGGAGCAGCAGCGCGAGATCGCGGACCGTGCGGGCCATGGGGCCGACCTGATCGAGGCTCGAGGCGTAGGCGATGACGCCCTGGCGGCTGACGCGGCCGTAGGTGGGTTTGAGGCCGGCGACGCCGCAAAAGGCCGCGGGCTGGCGGATCGAGCCGCCGGTGTCGGTGCCGAGGGTCAGCGGGCAGGTGCCCGAGGCCAGCGCCACCGCGGAGCCGCCCGACGAGCCGCCGGGGACGCGCTCGGGGTCCCAGGGGTTTCGGACCGGGCCGTTGAGCGAGCGCTCGCTCGACGAGCCCATGGCGAACTCGTCCATGGCGAGCTTGCCGATGATGATGGCGTCGGCGGCGCGCAGGCGGCGGACCACCGTGGCGTCGTAGGGCGGGACGAAGCCCTCGAGGATGCGCGAGGACGCCGTCGTCTCGAGGCCGCGCGTGCAGATCATGTCCTTTATGCCGACGGGGATGCCGGCGAGGGGGCCGAGGGGGTCGCCGGCGGCGCGGCGGCGGTCGACGGCGGCGGCGGCGCTCAGGGCGGCCTCGTCGTCGGTGCGGAGCCACGCGCCGAGCCCGCCGTCGACGGCGCGCACCTTGGCGAGGGCCGCCTCGGTCAGCGAGACGGCGCTGGTCTTGTTCGCTGCCAGGTCGGCGAGCAGCTTGGTGGCGGTGGCCTCGGGTGCCATACGAGCCCTCAGACCACGCGGGGCACGACGAAGGCGGTGCCGTCGTGGTCCGGGGCGTTGGCGAAGGCGTCTTCGGGGGAGAGCGGCGGGAGCGGGACGTCGTCGCGGTAGGCGGCGCGCAGCGGGACGGGGTGGCTGGTGGGCTCGACGTCGTCGAGGTCCAGCTCGCCGAGCTGGGCCACGTAGTCGAGGATGCGCGAGAGCGCGCCCTCCAGCTCACGGGCCTCGGTGTCGTCGAGCGCCAGGCGGGCCAAGCTGGCGACCTGGCGGATGTCGATGCGAAGTGGGGGGCGCAGGTCGGGAGGGGCGGCGTCCATGGGTCCTCCGAGGGATCGGGCGACGGGCCGAGCAGCTATCACGGGGCGGCGCCCTTGGCCACGAACGCTTCCAGGGTGGCCCGGATCCGCGCCAGGGCGTCGGGGCTGTCCGCTTCGGCGCGCAAGACGATCACCGGCTGGGTGTTGGAGGCGCGGATGAGGCCCCAGCCGTCGCCGAAGTCGATGCGGGCGCCGTCGATGGCGATCACCGGGTACAGCGCTCCGAAATGCGCCCCGGCGGCCTCGACCAAGGCGAACTTGGTGTCGTCCGACGCGTCGAGGCGGATCTCCGGCGTCACGTGGGTGACCGGGACGTCGGCGAGCAGGGATGACAAGGGTTTTCCTGACTCGGCGAGGATCTCGAGCAGGCGCGCCGTGGTGTAGATCGCGTCGTCGAAGCCCATCCAGCGGTGGCTGAAGAAGATGTGGCCGCTCATCTCGCCGCCGAGCTCAGCGCCCTCGTCCTTCATGCGCTGCTTGATGATGCTGTGACCCACCGGCGCCATGATGGCGCGGCCGCCGTGTCTGGTGATGTCGTCAAAGAGCGTCGCCGAGCACTTCACCTCGCTGACGATGGCCGCGCCCGGGCGCACGCGCAGGATGGCGCGCGAGAGCAGGATCATGAGGCGATCGCCCCAGAGGATGTCGCCGAGGTCGTCGATCACGCCGATGCGGTCGGCGTCTCCGTCGTAGGCGACGCCGCAGTCAGCCCCCTCGGACTTCACCCGGGCGATGAGCTCGACGAGGTTTTCCTCGACCGTCGGGTCGGGGTGGTGGTTGGGGAAGGTCCCGTCCATGGTGATATACATCGGCACGACGTCGACGCCGAGGCGCTCCAAGAGCCGCGTGGCGACGGGGCCGCCGGTGCCGTTTCCGCCGTCCACCACGACCTTGAGGCGACGGCCGGGCAGCGTGATGTCGGAGGCGACGCGCTCGACGTAGGCGTCGAAGACCGGGGCCTCGCGGACGCTGCCCCGGCCGCTGACGAAGTCCCGGGCCTCGATGAGGCGGCGGAGCTCCTGAACCTGCTCGCCGTGCAGGCTGCTCTTGCCGTGCATCATCTTAAAGCCGTTATACTCCGCGGGGTTATGACTCCCCGTGATCTGCACGCCGCCGTCGGTGTCGTAGTGAAACACCGAGAAATAGAGCAGCGGCGACGGGACGACGCCCACGTCCAGCACCTCAAGGCCGGTCTCGATGAGGCCCCGCAGGAACGCCTTGTGCAGGCGCGGGCCGTGGGTGCGGCAGTCGCGGCCGAGGCAGACCCGGGTCCCGCCGCCGCGCCGAATCACCGTCCCGTAAGCGCGCGCGAGGTCGTAGGCGAGCTGGTCGGTGAGGTCGACGTCGGCGACGCCGCGGACGTCGTAAGCGCGGAAGATCTGCGGGTTCACAGCCATGGTTCGCCGTCTCCTGATTGCAGCGCCTTCACGATGTCGCGGACGCTCTGTGAGGCTTCTCGGGGGCAGACCAGGGTCGCGTCTGCGGTGTGGACGACCACGAGATCGCTGACGCCCACCGTCGCCACGAGGGCGTCACCATCGGCGAATAAGACGTTGCCGCTGCCGGCCAGCTCGAGCACCCGGCCGCGAGAGAAGCTCTCGCTGGTGGCGGGGCGGAAGTCCCAGAGCGTTCGCCAGGAGCCGACGTCCGACCAGCCGAAATCGCCCGGGATGACGGCGGCGCGGTCGGAGCGCTCCATGACGGCGTAGTCGATGCTGATCGAGTGAAGCGTCGGGTAGATCTCGGCCAGCCGGGCGGCGTCGGGCGGGCCGTGCTCGAAGAGGCGCCCGAGATCGGCGGCGAGCCCAGGTTCGTGGCGGGCGAGCTCGGTCAGGGCCAGCGCCGCGGGCAGAAAGAACATGCCGGCGTTCCAGAGGTAGCCGCCCTCGGCGAGCCAGGCCAGCGCCGTGTCGAGGTCGGGCTTCTCTTTGAACGCGGCCACGTCGCGCAGATCCGGGGCGGCGGCGCAGTCGATAAAGGCGCCCGCGCGGATGTAGCCGTAGCCGGTCTCGGGCGGGGGGGGGGGGATGCCGAGGGTGACGATGCGGTCTTTTTCGCAGGCGGCGACGGCCTGGGAGACGACGTCGCGGTAGCGCGGGACGTCGGCGATGTACTGGTCGGCGGGCAGCACCGCGAGGAGGCCGGCGGGGTCGCGGCGCAGGACCTCGTGGGCGGCCCAGCCGATGGCGGGCGCGGTGTTGCGGCCGGTGGGCTCCTCGAGCACGTTGGCGCGGGGGAGCTCGGGCAGGGCGTCGCGGACCGCCGGGCCCAGGGTCGCGCTGGTGACGACGAGCTGGCGCTCGGGCGGAATCAGCGGGGCGAGGCGGTCGAAGGTGGCGCGCAGCATGGTGCCCTGGCCGAAGAGGTCGAGGAGCTGCTTGGGGCGCGTGGCGCGGGACAGCGGCCAGAAGCGGCTGCCGATGCCGCCGGCCATGATGACCGCGTAGGTGTGCGTCAGGGGGGGCATGGGTGGCTCAGCGGTAGAAGGTCCAGGTGAAGGCGATCGCCGACAGGGCGAAGCAATACCACGCGAAGTGGTGGAGTCGGCCCTTCTGGAGCAGGCGCAAGAGCCAGCGGAGCGCGATGGTGCCGCTGATGGCCGCGACGAGGCCGCCGATGAGGAAGATGGGGAGACCTTGGCCGGCGGGCGCGCCGTGGCGAAGCGCGAGCACGAGGGCGCCGAGGATGGCGGGGATGGCCATCAGAAACGAGAAGGCGGCCGCCGACTTGCGGTCGAGGCCGACCAAGAGCCCCGCGGTGATGGTGGTACCGCTGCGGGACACGCCGCGTAAGATCGCGAAACCTTGGAGGGTTCCGATGAGGAGGGCGTCGCGCAAGCGCAGATCGGCCAGGGTGCGGAGGGGGCGCTGGCTCTGGGCGGCGCGGCGCTCGAGGGCGCCCATGCCCAGCAGGATGAAGCCGGTCAGCGCGAGGCAGGCGGCGACGGCGCGGATGTCGAGGGCGAGGCGCTCCATGACGTCGCCGAAGAGGAGGGCGACGACGGCGGTCGGGACGGTCGCGGCGCCGACGCCCGCCTCATCTTGCTGGTCGGCGTCGGCCAGGAATTCGCTGGGTCTCTTCAGCGCGCCGAGGCCCGAGCGCACCATGCGGCCCAGCTCGCCGCGGTAGACGATGACCACCGGGACCAGGGTGCCGACGTGGAGCACGATGTCGAAGAGCGTCTGCTCGGCGTCGACGCCGAAGAAGGACTCCAGCAGGCGCAGGTGCCCGCTCGACGAGACCGGGAGGAACTCGGTCAGGCCTTGGACGATGGCCAGCGCGATGACGAGGCCGAGGCTCACCGGGCTACGGCGCGATGCCGGGCAGCCCCATGAGCTCCCGCACTTCGCGCAGGGTCTCCTTGGCGATGGCGCGGGCGCGGCGGCCGCCTTCGTGCAGGATCTCCCAGACGTGGTCGGGCCGCTCGCGCAGCTCGGCGGCCCGCTCGCGCATGGGGCCGAGGCGCGCGTCCAGCGCCTCGTCGAGCAGGCGTTTACAGGCGAAACAGCCGATCTCGGCGCTACGGCACTCGCGGCTCACGCGGGCGATGGTCTCATCGCTCGAGAAGAAGCCGTGCCACGAGAAGACATTGCAGATGTCGGGGTTGCCCGGGTCTTTGAGGCGCAGCCGGGCCGGATCGGTGTAGGCGTCCTTGAGCTTGGCCCAGCGCTCCTCGGGCGACTCCAACAGCGCGAGGTAGTTGTTTTGGCTCTTGGACATCTTGGACTTGCCGTCCGTGCCCAGGATGCGGCGGGCCGGGGTGAGCAGCGGCTTCGGCTCCGGGAAGAAGCCCTCGGCGAAGCGGCGGTTCCAGCGGCGGCCGGCGTCGCGGGCGAGCTCGAGGTGCTGAAGCTGGTCCTCGCCGACCGGCACGTAGCCGGCCTTGTAGAGCAGGATGTCCGCGGCCTGAAGCACCGGGTAGGTGAAGAGGCCGACGTTGACGTTGTGCTGGTGCTGCTCGGACTTGTCCTTGAACTGTGTCATACGACCCAGGTCGCCGAACATCGTGACGGTGTTGAGGATCCAGGCGAGCTCGGTGTGCTCGGGGACCATCGACTGCACAAAGAGCGTGGCGCGCTCGGGGTCGACGCCGGCCGAGAGCAGCGCGATGCCGACCTCGAGCATGGCCTGCCGAAACCCCTCGGGCTCGTACACCACCGTGGTCGCGTGGTGGTCGACGATGCAGAAGATGCACTCGTAGTCCGACTGAAGCGCCACCCAGTTCTGAATCGCGCCGAGCCAGTTTCCGATGTGCACGATGCCGGTCGGCTGGATGCCCGAGAAGAGCCGCCGATTGTCGCTGGCTTTGTCGTCTGTCATCGCAGGATGTGGAACTCCGAGCGCCGGTTCCGCGCACGGCCTTCCTCGCTCTCGTTGGTGTCGATGGGACGCTCCTCACCCCAGCCCAGCGCGGTGACGCGGCTGGGCTCGATGCCGCGGCTGACCAGCCATATGCGTACGGCGTCAGCGCGAGCTTGGGAGAGCTTCTTGTTGTAGCGGTCCGAACCGCGCGAGTCGGTGTGGCCCTCAACGCGCACCCGAAGCTCGGTGCGCTTCGCCAGCACGTCCAGCACCTCCTCGAGGATGTAGTTGCTGTCGGGCATGATCCGCGCCTTGCCGGTCGCGAAGTGGATCTGCTGCTTCAGCTCGATCTGCGAGTCGGTGACGACGATGGACTTATAGATGTCCGGGCAGCCGTCCTCGTCCTCGTCGCCGTCGAAGTCCTCGGGTTCATTAGGACATTTGTCCGTGACGTCGGGGATGCCGTCGCCGTCGTTGTCGGGGTCCGGGCAGCCGTCCACGTCGTCGAACCCGTCGCGGTCTTCGGGCTCGTTGGGGCACTTGTCGACGCTGTCCGGCACGCCGTCCAGGTCGTTGTCGGGATCCGGGCAGCCGTCCTCGTCCTGAAAGCCGTCTTTGTCCTCGGCCTGATCGGGGCATTTATCGATGTCGTCCGCGATGCCGTCGCCGTCGCGGTCGTGCTCCGGGCAGCCGTCCTCGTCGTGATCGCCGTCGAAGTCCTCGGCCTCATTGGGGCACTGGTCCAGGCTGTCGCGGATGCCGTCGAGGTCGCTGTCGGCCTCGCAGGTGTCGCCCCGGGAGCGCTCCCACGCCTGGCGGGCGCGCCGCTTCGCCAAACGCAGGTGCCGCCACGCGCGGGTGGTCTGGCCTTCCTCGGACTCGTAGACCGCGAACTCGAGGTTCGCGCGCGCTTCGGCGAGCTCGCGCGGGGCACACAGCCGCGCGGCCTCGTCGAAGGTCGCGGTAAACGCTGTGATCTCGGCGTGCTTGTCCAGGACCTGCTGCTTGCCGATGCAGCCAGCGCTGAGCGCCACTGTCGCCGCGAACAGGGCGAGGCGGGTCAGGGGGTGACTCACTTGACCCCGCCCGGCGCAGGCGTCGCGTCACGCAGCTTGAGCCGCTGCTGCAGCAGCTCCTGGCGGCGCTCCTCCTGGGTGGCTTCGTCGATGGCCTTGTCGGCCAGCACCTTCGCCTCCTTGGCGAAGCGCTCGGCGGCTTCGAACTCCGAGTAGCCCTCGGTGCGTTTGGCCTTGTCGACGTAGGCCGAGGCGAGCCAGTACTCGTAGGGCGCGAGCCGGTGAGCCTTGGCCATTCGGGCCCGGTGTAGGGTGCTCGAGGCCTCGGTCACCGCCTGCGAGGCCCACACGGGTCCGAACGCGCTCGACAGTGGGGCCGCGGCGCCGCAGAACGCCAGCAGGACCACCACCCGGCGCGCTCGGTGCGCAAGGGCGGCCCGAGAGCCGAGGAGCGTTCGAAAGTGGGGGTGCACCGCGTGGGCCTCGTCGGCACGGTCAGTGAGCATCGGTACACCGCGCGGAAGCGGGCTGTCAACGCGCGCGTTGACGCTCGCGCGCCGCCGCTCCTATAGTCCGCGGCCCTGTGGCCCCCCCCCGGTCGGAGTCAACGCCCGCATGAGTCAGACGACCAAATCGCGCAAGGCCATCGTGCTCACCCTCGTCTTCGCCGCGTGGCTGGCGGGCGACCTCTGGACCAAAGACTGGGCCGACCGCTCGCTGGCTGCTGGCGACCACCCGCTCCCCTTCACCGCGGGCGAGGCGGACGCGGAAAAGACGGTCGGCCAGCTCGCGATGGAGCGGTTTGGGCTGGCCGCCGACGACGCGGCGCTGACCAGCCTCGCCATCATGGCGCCGGCGATGCCGATGAAGCCCGA